>NZ_JBGLQX010000012.1:0-130787 GCF_041403065.1 Aeromonas sp. S16(2024)
CAAAAGTAGCAAGCTACTTTCCCGCTGCCGCTCGACTTGCATGTGTTAGGCCTGCCGCCAGCGTTCAATCTGAGCCATGATCAAACTCTTCAATTTAAGTTTGGTTTGCGTTCATTCATTACCGGGGCAATGAACTTCAGCGGCTCAATGAATTGCTGAAATAAACTGTGACAACCGAAGTTGTCTTGGTCACTTCACCAGACATTGAAAATCAAAAATTGTTTTTGATGCTCGATGCTGTGAGTGCCCACACAGATTGCTTGATTCAAATTGTTAAAGAGCGACGCAACAGCGTGTTGCTGCGGGAGTGGAATTCTACTCAACCGCCTTCTCGAGTCAAGCCTTATTTTCAAAGGCTTTTCGAGGTTACCGACCGGGTTGTTTGCGTTGCCGCTTGCCCTGTCGATGTGGCGTATTATAGAGACATTGATCACATTGGCAAGGGCTGACTGCAATAAAATTGCAAAAAACGGCCATTTATTAGTTATTCATATCAACACACAGCCTTTGTACAGACTTATCCACAGATATGGGTGAAATGCGGGGTTTTGTCTCCGGATAAGCGCCTCACAACGCTACAGGCACTCACCAATCATCACCGTACCGTCGCGTCTGACGCACAGCGCCAACGGCCGCTTCTATATAAAGAGGCATATATAGTAGCGCTTACCCCAATCCAGCCTCTTTGACCCAGCACGCCATCAGCTCGCTGGCGGGAAGATCCCGGCAGCCCGAGACATTCTGTCCGGCCCAGAGCGGCGAGAAGCCGCTGTCACCGACCTTTTCAGCAGCGGCGCGCAACGGTGCCAGTGCGCCACTGGCATAAGGGAAGTGAGGGGTAAACTCCGAGAGCGGGCCCAGCTCCCGCATCAAGCGGTTGACTATCCCCCGCGCCGGACGGCCGCTGAACAGATTGGTCAATGCGGTGTGCCGGCCATGGGATCCCTGCAGCGCCGCACGGTGCAGGGGCGAGGTCGTCGCCTCGTGACAGCAGAGGAATGCCGTTCCCATCTGGACTGCGCTGGCCCCCAGTGCCAGAGCGGCCATGATCCCCTTGCCATCGACTATGCCCCCGGCGGCGATGACAGGCAGATCCACTGCCGCCACTATCTGTGGCAATAGCGTGAAGGTGCCCTGTTGCAGACCGAGATCCTGACTCAGGAAGTGGCCGCGATGCCCTCCCGCCTCCAGCCCCTGGGCGATGATGGCATCGGCGCCATGGTGCGCCAGCCACTGGGCTTCCGCTACCGTGGTGGCGCTGGCAAAGACGCTTGCCCCCGTGGCTTTCACCCGGGCCAGCAACTCGGGCGCCGGCAGACCGAAATGAAAGCTGACCACGGCGGGTCTGAACTCGCCAAGCAGGGCGGCGTGCTCCGCATTGAAGGGGGCGCGGCCGGGCGCCGTCGTCACGGCTCGGGCATCCACCCCGAACTCGGCATAGTAGGGAGCCAGCGCCTCTTTCCAGCGGTGCTCTTCGGCCGGATCAGGCTCACTCTGTCGATGGCAGAAGAAGTTGATGTTGAAGGGGCCAGGGCCACTGGCCGCCAGCTGTTCCAGCGCCTTGCGCAGCTCGGCCGTGCTGAGCATGGCCGCTGGCAAGGATCCCAGGGCGCCCGCCCTCGTCACCGCCATGGCCAGCTCAGTGTTCTGCACCCCGGCCATGGGCGCCTGGATGATGGGGTAGCGCATCCCCAGCTCGGCAAAGAGTCTCATGCGCCGCCCTCTCCTTCTGTGACGGAGGCAGCCACCTGACTGCGCGCCAGCGCTATGGCGCCGTCTATGGCCCCTCTGGCCCGCGGGCTGTTCTGCCAGCAGGTCGAACCCAACATGCTGGCCACCAGCCGGACTATGTGGCCGCCATCCGCCTCGGCCAGCTCACTCAGGCTGTGGTAGCCCAGCTGTTCGAGCCGCCCTATGACGGTGGGACCCACCCCTTTTACACCGAGCAGCAGGCTGCGTTCCCGTGCCGAAAACTGTTTCACGTCGGTCATTGCAGAGCTCCTTTCCGATGGCTGTAGTTGCACATCAGGCCCGCAAGGGGCCCGATGAAGATAAGTGGTCAACGCACGCTGCGCAGCAGGAAATCCGGCTGACCGCAGGAGCGGCGCTCGCGCTTTTGCATCTCGGCGGAGCAGGTGACCGCATCTGTCCCCTCTTTATTGACGCAGATGTAGATCTCCCGCAGGAAGCGGCCACCATCGGCGCAGGCCACCGTGATGTTGTCGGGGGCCAGCCACTGGTTGGCGCTCGCCAGATCGGCCTTGAGCTGGAAGCGGCTCTTGCGCAGCGGCTCGACCGGGGATTGATAGGCCGCCGGGATCCGTACCTTCTGGCGCAGATCCCTGGCCAGTTGATGGAATGCCTGCTGACTCAGGCCGGAGCAGGTGCCGTGCTTCTCCCACTCATGACCATAGAGAAAGCGGCTGGGATAAAGACCGGCAAACGCCTGCTCCATGGCGGGATCCAGCCGCTCGCGGGTACAGTTGCCGGGGTAGCCACGCTGGTACTGGGGCCAGAGGCCGTGCAGCACGAATCCCAACTGGCGGCTGCACTGCTCTCTATCGGCCGGCTTGATGGCGCAGTGCTCCGGTGACCAGGAGAGCGCCAGGGCGTAGTAGTCAAACTCACCGGGCCGTCCCTTGGCCTGCGCGGCCTGGGCACACAGCAAGAACGCGGCCAGGAGCAGCAGCATCTTCTTCATGTCATCGTCTCCGTCATCGCAATCAGGCCCCCTTCTGGCGAGGAACACGGCCTGTGGTCAGGCCCCATGCTCCCATACAAGGAAGTCAAAGAACAACCATATGAAATGCCCTTACCAAGAGTGGGTCAGACCAGTAAAGGGTTCCCCCTCCCGGATCAGAGGCGTAAGCTGACTCTCCGGCGAGCCTCTGCGTCCCGCCATTTTCCCCGATTTCATCAGCAACAGGACATGACATGATCCGCAAGAATCCCTCCGGTCACCTTCCCGTTATCGACGAGTCCGCCTACATCGACAAGACCGCCATCATCTGCGGCAAGGTGATCATCAAGGAGAATGTGTTTGTCGGCCCCTACGCCGTGATCCGTGCCGACGAGGTGGACGAGAGCGGCGACATGGAGCCCATCGTCATCGGTGCCAACTCCAACATTCAGGACGGCGTAGTGATCCACTCCAAGTCCGGCGCCGCCGTCACCATAGGCGAATACAGCTCCATAGCCCATCGCAGCATAGTGCACGGCCCCTGCGAAGTGGGTAACCGGGTCTTCATCGGCTTCAACAGCGTGCTGTTCAACTGCCACATCGGCGAAGGATCCGTGGTGCGTCACAACTCGGTGATCGACGGCTGCGATCTGCCCCCCGGCTTCTATGTGCCCTCCACCACCCGCATCAACCAGCAGAGCGATCTGGCCCAGATCCCCCGCGTCACCGTGGATGCCACCGAGTTCTCCGAAGACGTGGCCCACACCAACATCGATCTGGTCAAGGGCTACAAGGCGCTCTCCAACGAGTTCTGAGTCCTGGCATGACAATGAACAACGGGCGCCGCAGCGCCCGTTGTTCGTCATCCTGACATGCCGGGGTTAGCCGGCCCGCACGCAGACGGCCCCGTGGGCCTCCTCTGGCAGATCGCCCATCACTTCGCCGTCACCCAGATCGAGCAGGGGGGCCTCCCCCTCGTCATTGGGAGCGTCACTGCTCCAGACCCGGCTGTAGAGCGGCCAGCCATGCTCCGTCAGCAGCTTCATCTCTTCACCGGCCTGATGATAAGTGGCAAACAGGCTCGCCAGCTCATCGGCTCCCGGCAGGCGCCAGTCATCGTGACCGCGGGCCACCAGTTGCTGGCAGTACTCCCGCGCCCGCCCCTGGCTCATCACCACATAGTCGATGGCATAGGGGTTGTAGTCCCCGTCCTCATCCCTGGCGCTGCCATCGTAGTCGATGCCGATCCGGTCGGCCTCGCCACGGGTCAGCGGGCAGAGGAAGGAGAGCGCCCCTGCCGCCAGTTCGGGTTGATGGCAACCCAGACCAAAGTCGGGCTGGGCATCCACCACCTGCACCGCCACCCTGAGGGTGCGGCTCCCCGCGCTTATCTGCACGCTGGCAGGCCCCACGGCCAGGCCTGTGATGACGCCACTGCCGTCGACCCTCAGCCGCTCGGGCTGATCGCTGCGCCATTGCACGGCCTCAAGCACCGGAGTCTCGCTGCCGTCACTCAGCCGCAGGCCAGGTTGCAGGGAGAGGCTCTGCCCCACCTCCAACCGGGGTTGGGCGGGTGTCACCACCAGCTCCACCGGGATGGCGCCGACGGCCTCATCGTCATCCACCTGGCTCAGTCCCAGCTCGGCCACTGTGGCCGGGGTGCGCCTTGGCTCGGCGGAGGCACTGCGCAGGAACTCGCCGATGGCCTCCAGCTCGTCGTTGGAGAGCCCAAGAGCATGAAGACGATCCGAGGCCTTGGGGAAGAAGGGATCGTGCACATCCACCCCGGTCGGGAAGCCGACCCCGCTGCTCCACTTGGTGACGCCGAAGTTGTACATGGCCACCACCCCCTGCACCGAGCCACCGAGACGCTGGGCCAGGATGGGGAAGACGCCGTTGTGCATATAGGGACCGGTGAAGGCTACGTCCCTCAGGCTGGGGGTCTTGAACAGCCCCATGTCGGCCTTCAACCTAGTCTGCAGGAAGCGACCCCTGTCCTCGAGGTTGCGGCCGTAATAGGTCAGCCCCAGGCTCTCGAACTTGTGCTGGCTCAGCAGCGGGCCCGAGTGGCAGTTCATGCAGCGCCCCTCGGTGCGAAACAGGTGCATGCCCCACAGCGCCTTGTCGCTCATCGCCTGCTCGTCCCCCTTGACGAAGCGCTCCAGCGGGCTCTCGCTGCTGATGATGGTGCGCTCGAAGGTGGCGATGGCCTTGGCGACCCGATCCAGGGTGATCGCCTCGTCACCGAAGGCGGCGGCAAAGGCGACCGGGTAGTCGCTGCTGGCCCGCAGCCGCGCCAGCAGTTCATCGTGATCGAGGGCCATCTCCACCGGGTTGCTGATGGGATGGAGCGACTGCTCCTCCAGGGTGGCGACCCGTCCGTCCCAGAACTGGCTGCTGCCGAAACCGGCATTGAGGATGGTCGGCGCATTGCGGGTCCCCTTCTGCCCCAGATGACCCACCGAGACGCTCAGCCCATCACCCCACCCCTTCTGGGGGTCGTGACAACTGGCGCAGCTGATGTCACGGGCCTGGGATAGCTGTTTGTCGAAGAAGAGTTGCTGGCCCAGCACCACCTTGGCCCGGCTGTAGGGGTTGTCGGCCGGGAAGGGCATGGCGGGCAGGGGGCCCAGCTCCTGCCACTCCACTCCTTCGTCCACCATGGCCGCCGGCCACTGACCCGGGTCACCGGCATATTGCGCCCGCAGGGAGGCCAGATCCGGCATCTCGCTGCTGCGCGTCACCGAAGGGCGTACCGGATAGGGGGAGAGCGCGAACCAGAGCAGGCTGGCCTCCCCCTCATCGCGCCACGCCTTGGTCAGCGGCTGGTAGAGCCGCGCCAGCCCGGTGCCATCTTGCAACCAGATCCACTCGGGCAATGGGGTGGTGAAGGTGTTGGGATAGCGCCACCCCAGCTTGTCGCTGCCAAGCAGGCGCTCGAATTCGGCCTGGGTCGGCAGACGCCATGACGGCTGGCCGCAGCTGCTCGGCGCCACCAGCGCCGCTCTCGTGACGCGGGCCGAGGCGGCAAAGCCCTCCCCCGGCAACCAGAATTGGCTGCCCTTGACCCCGGAGACGGAACGGGCATCGTGCAGACAGTGCCATGCCCCCTGGGTCAGCAGGCGGCCCTGCTCATCCAGTCGCAGCAGCTCGGCGGTCTCCGGCTCCTCCGGCATCACGGGACTGGCCGGGTAGAGCTGCAAACGGGCGGCCTGGATGGCCTCCCCGTTGCTGCGGCGATACCAGTTGCGGGCGGCGCTGTCGTCCCGCAGGGCCAGCAGCATCTGCCAACTGTCGGGATAGTTGAGCTCGGCCCCCAGCCGCTGGGCTCGCAGCAGGGCCGCATACTCCTGCATCTCGACCTGTTGTTGCAGGCGGATCTCGCCGGTCAACCCCCACTCCGCCATCTCCAGCACTGCGTCCCCGTTGCGATCCGCCAGCAGGAAGAGCGCCGTCTCCTCCTCGTCCAGTCGCAGGGAGGGGGTGGCGGCGCGCCGGGCTCGGGACTCACCGGCCGCGAGATCCGCCACCCTGGCCGTGACGGCCCTCAGTATGTATCCCTCCTGCTCCCCGACAAGCTCAAGGGGCGCCGCCAGCAGCAGGCCGGCAGGCAGCGTCAGGGTCGGGTTGCCCTGACCGCTCAGGATTGCACTCGTCTCCATGCCGGTGGCGCGCTGGCGCAGGCTCAGGGTAGCCCCGGATGCCAGCCGCTCACCGATATCAATGGTCAGGGTCAGCTCGGCCCGGGTATGAGTCTGCAGCGGTGGCGTGACGGGGGGCGTCACCGGCGGGGTAACGGGCGGCGTGACAATGGGAGGGGTTACAACAGGAGGCGTGACAACGGGCGGCGTGACCGGCACGTCGGGATTCTGGTTCTCGCTGCGGTTGTCATGGCAGGCACTCAGGGCCAGCAAGCTGGCCAGCAGGAATATGGGTTTCATCGTGTTGATTGGAGTGGTCGGATAAGCCGGCGATTATCCGGTCAAATGCCAATCATTATCAATCGCTTCTTGGCGATATATTTTTAGTCTGGCGCCAGGACACCAGCCCCCTCCCCTGCGGCCGGTTGCGCGCCTCTATGTTGCCGCCCTGAAGGGTCACTGTCCTTGCCCGCCCGTTGCGCCCGTCAACGACAGAGCCGCCCGCAGGCGGCTCTCTCATCGATGGCATAAGGCGCTGCGGCCGTGCCATCAGGCCCCTATGATGCCGCCGTCGTCCCGGGTGATGCGCAGCACGGCGGAGCGGGGAATGGCGCTGCCGCCGTCCGGGAAGTGGGAGGGGGCCCCCTCCTCCCCCGGGTGCTGCACCCCGACGAACATAGTGCGCCAGTCCGGGCTGAAGGTGAGGCCGGTGATCTCGCAGGCCACCGGGCCGGTCAGGAAGCGGCGCACCTCGCCGCTCGCCGGATCCGCGCACAGCATCTGGTTGTTGCCCATGCCGGCAAACTGCTTCTCGTTGGAGTAGTCGCCGTCGGTCTGGATCCAGAGCCGCCCCGCCTCGTCGAAGCCGATGCCATCCGGGCTGTTGAACATGTTGTCCGGGGTGATGTTGGCACTGCCCGCCATCAACCCCTCCTTGTTTACTTCCGGGTTGCCCGCCAGCAGGAAGAGATCCCACTCGAAGCTGTCGCTGCCGTGATCCTCCCCCATCGGGCGCCAGCGGATGATCTGGCCATAGGGGTTCTCGGCCCTGGGGTTGGCGCCATCCAGGGGTTGGTTCTCCTTGAGGCCCCGGTTCTTGTTGTTGGTCAGGGTGCAGTAGACCTCGGCCCTGTGGGGATGCACGGCCACCCATTCGGGCCTGTCCATGGTGGTGGCGCCGAGCCGGGTCGCGGCCTCCCGGGCGAAGATGAGCACCTCCCCCTGATCGGCGAAGCCGTTCTCCCGGGTCAGCCCCTGCTGGCCGTGCACCAGGGGCAGCCACTGGCCTGTGCCCTTGAGCTCCCCTTCCTTGGCCTCGAAGCGGGCCACATAGAGGGTGCCCTCGTCCAGCAGATCCCGGTTGGCAGGGTCATTGCCCGGCGCCACCTTGTTCTTCGAGACGAAGCGGTAGATGTGCTCGCCCCGCTCGTCATCGCCGAGGTAGACCACGGCGCGGCCATCCTGGTTGATGGTGAAGGCCGCGTTCTCGTGCTTGAAGCGGCCAAGGGCGGTTCGCTTCTTCGGGGTGGAGGCGGGATCGCGCGGATCTATCTCCACCACCCAGCCGAAGCGGTTCGGCTCCTGGGGGTGTTTGGCGAGATCGAAGCGCTCGTCAAACTGGTGCCAGCCAAAGCCCGCATCCTCGGCGGCCAGGCCATAGCGGGCGGCACGCTGGTCCAGCACCGGCTTGCCCGCACTGCCGAAGTAGCCGTTGAAGTTCTCCTCGCAGGTGAGGTAGGTGCCCCAGGGAGTCTGGCCGTTGGCGCAGTTGTTGAAGGTGCCGAGGGCGGTGCGCCCCTCGGGATCGGCCTGGGTCTTGAGCAGGGCATGACCCGCCGCCGGACCGCTCAGTGTCATGGGGGTGGTGGCGGTGATGCGGCGATTGAGGGCCCCCTTGGGGTTGGCCTGCCACTTGCCATCGGTGCGCACCAGCTCCACCAGGGAGACCCCGTGGGCCGCCTGGGCCTTGGCGACGGCGGCGGCACTGAGCGCCTTGCCACCATCCGCGAACAGGTATTCGTAGTTGGTGTATTCGTTGTTGACGGCGAGCAGGGCGCGATCCGGCCCCAGGGGGAAGAAGCTCATGCCGTCGTTGTTGTCGCCAAACTGGCGGGCCTGGGCCTTGGCGTCATTACTCTGGCTGAAGGCGGGGGCATCGGCGAACAGGGCATCCCCCCAGGCGATCAGCACCTCGGCCTTGTAGCCGGGCGGCACCACTATGGTGTCGGCCGCCGAGGCGGGCACGGCCTGGAAGCCCAGCAAAGGCTGGGTGGCGGCGGCCACGGCGCGGGCCACCGGATTTGCGGCAAAAAAAGCCACCATGCTGGCGGCGCCGACTCCCTTGAGGAAGCCACGGCGGCTAAGGCCGGCCTCGATCAGGCGGTTGAACGCCGGCTCCTGCTCGCGGGGGTGGTTGGCACTGTCTCTCTCGTCAAAACGGCTCATCGGCTTTTCCTTGTTCTCTCTGCGCAATCATTGCGTCATGGCTCACTCACTGCGTCCGGCCACAGCATGGGGGCACTTTATTAAACAAGGATGACAAGGGATGAGATAACCGTCTGACCTGGTAAGAGGCGTCGCCTGCCCATGACAAGGGGCGGTGGGCACAGGCCTCACCGCCCCGGAAGAGGTAACACAGACAGAAGGGCTGAGCCCTGGTCGCACTTCTTCCGGCTGATATGCCGTTTGTACCGGATAGCGCCCGCTGACAGCTTCCCTCTAGCCGCACTTCTTCAGACTGACATGCCAGTTGGCGCCGGACTGCACCTGGTGCTTGGCGGCAAAGCTCTCCATGTTCAGCGCCACCGACACCTGCAGCAGGCTGTTGAGGTAGACCAGCGGCTGACCTTCCGGCACATCGCCAAAGCTGCTGACGTAGGGGGCCTTGCCCTCATATTTCAGCGCATCCCCTTCGCTTATCCTGATGCAGGCCTGATCCCCCTTGTTGATCCCCGCCTGGGTGAGCAAGGTGTCGTCGATGTTGGTCCAGACGTTGCCGTACTGCACATCCAGAATGGGGATGGTGCCCTTCAGGGTGCCATCCTGCTCGGCCACCGCCGGCTGGTAGGGGATGGTCACCACCTCGGCGGGCAGCAGGGGCCCCACCTGCTCGAAGCCGATGGCGCCGGAGGCGAGCCGAGCTCCCGTGTAGGCGTAGACGTCGCGACCGTGGAAGGTGTAGGACTTCTCGGAGCCCTTGAGCCGGTTACGTTTCTCGTCTATCTGGCGCACGGTGTCGATGCCGAAGTGCTCCGCCACCAGGGTCAGGGTGCCGTTGTCAGGGGAGACGATGTAGTGGCCGCTCTTGGTCTTGAGCACCACCGACTTGCGATCCGTGCCCACACCGGGATCCACCACGCTCACGAAGACGGTACCCTCGGGCCAGTACTGCAGGGTCTGGTAGAGGCGGTAGGAGGCTTCCCAGATGTTGTAGGCCGGGATCTCGTGGGTCAGATCCTGCAGCGGCAGTGTCCTGTCCACCCCGAAGGCGACCCCCTTCATGGCGGAGACGGCGCCATCCTTGAGGCCGAAATCGGTCTGGAACACCAGGGCCTCGCTGGCGAAGGCACCAGCCCCCACCAGGGAGAGGGCGAGGACGAGGGCGCGGGGAGCGGTACGAATATCCATATCAGGACTCCTTGTGAAGGATGCAACAGAGAAACAGAAATCTAGACGTCCAGAATGCCATTTCATGGCCCCTTTGCAACCCCTGCTGCCCGAATGGGGGGGAAGCGCCCCTTTCGTCGGGATCCCCCCTGGTACAGCTGCACAGCCCTGGGCCCCTGGCCGAGGGAGAGGCGTGTCGCCGCCGCCCTGATGATCCTGCGGGAGTGGATGCACCATCTGGATGCCGGGAGCGTCGCCCTGATCGACGGATGACGGATCCCGTCAGGAGGCGGGCGAGAAGCGGCGGGGTGATACAGCTACCGATGAGGCGCCACATGCACAACGATTGAGCGGCCATGCCCCCCATACGGGGCACTTTCTTCGCAGCGAACCATGCTAGAGTCCGCCGTTGTTTTTTTCCTTAAATAACGGGACGTTACATGAAGAAGTTTGTTGTTTCATCTGGTGTCATTTTGATGGCGGGATTGTTGACAGCTTGTGCGAGCGAGTCGTCGCGCTCCCTGGAAGTGCCCAAGGTCGCCTCTTATCAGAGCCACTATCAGGGCACGCGCAGCCCCATCGCCGTCGGCAAGTTTGATAACCGCTCCAGCTACATGCGTGGCATCTTCTCCGACGGCGTGGACCGACTGGGCAGCCAGGCGAAAACCGTGCTGATCACCCATCTGCAGCAGACCGGCCGCTTCAGCGTGCTGGATCGCGACAACATGGAAGAGATCAAGGCGGAAGCCGGGATCAAGCAGCAGGCCCAGCAGCTCAAGGGCGCCGACTATGTGGTCACAGGTGACGTCACCGAGTTTGGCCGCAAGGAGGTCGGTGATCATCAGCTGTTTGGCATCCTGGGCCGCGGCAAGTCCCAGATCGCCTACGCCAAGGTCAACCTCAACATCGTCAACGTCACCACCTCTGAAGTGGTCTTCTCTTCCCAGGGCGCCGGGGAGTACGAGCTCTCCAACCGCGAGATCGTCGGCTTCGGCGGCACCGCCAGCTACGACTCCACCCTCAACGGCAAGGTGCTGGATCTCGCCATCCGGGAAGCCGTCAACAACCTGGTGAGCGGCATCGAGACCGGCGCCTGGCGTCCGGCCCAATAAGGAGAGACGAGATGACCATGTCCAAGCTTTCCCTGCTGCTGGCCAGCGGCCTGCTGCTGAGTGCCTGTGCCCAGGCGCCAAAGACGCTCTACAACTGGGATCAATACCAGGGGGTGGTTTACCAGCACATGCAGGGTGACGACACCGGGGTCGAAGCCCAGATAGACGCGCTGGAGAAAAACCAGCAAGAGGCCAGCGCCAAGGGTCAGGCGGTGCCGCCCGGCTTCCACGCTCACCTGGGCATGCTCTATGCCCAGCTCGGCAAGGATGCGCAAACCCGCGAGCAGTTCGAGACCGAGAAACGCCTCTTTCCTGAATCGGCACCCTTCATGAACTTCCTGATGTCCAACCAGAAGGGGGCGACCCAATGACACTGCGTACCTTCCTTGCCCTGACACTGGGCACCCTGCTGCTGAGCGGCTGCGCAAAGGGCCCCGGCTACGACTACGGCAACTTCAAGGAGAGCAGACCGACCTCCATCCTGGTGTTGCCACCGGTGAATCACTCGCCTGATATCAAGGCGGGGGCCAGCCTGCAGTCCCAGATCACCTACCCGCTCGCCGAGTCCGGCTATTACGTGCTGCCGGTAGCGGTCACCAACGAGACCTTCCGGCAGAACGGGGTGACCGAGCCGACGGACATCCATGCCCTGCCCATCAAGAAGCTCCACGAGATCTACGGTGCCGATACCGCCCTCTACCTCGACATCAAGGACTATGGCACCAGCTATCTGGTCATCTCCAGCGAGACTGTGGTCACCGCCAGCGCCCGCCTGGTGGATCTGCGCACCGGCAAGCTGCTGTGGGAAGGCAGTGCCAGCGCCAGCAGTGCCGAACAGCAGAGCAATTCGGGGGGCGGCCTCATCGGCATGCTGGTGGTGGCGGTCGTCAATCAGATTGCCAACACCATCACCGACAAGGGCCATGAGATCGCCGGGATCACCAGCGTCAGGCTGCTTAGCGCCGACATGCCCAACGGCATTCTCCATGGCCCCTACTCACCGAAATACCAGGCACGGTAAGGCGCACCCTTCCCGCACCAGCAAGAGGGCGTCATGCCCTCTTTTTTCATGCCAGACTTCACCCTCTACTCTCACTCTCTCAGCCTGAGCCCCTGCGAGGCTCTCAACTTCGGCGGCTCCATTGCCACGGCGACCTTCTGTGAGAAATGGCGAACCACAGATCTGCGTTCAAGCGCCATCTGATTGTTGCGCCGCTCATGCTGACGGGGCCGAACATCCCAGCAGCAGTTGACATCAGGGTGCCACACAGCTGAGCTGTCCCCATCACCTTCTCGGCAGGGATGATCCGCCTTCGCGAATACCTGTCGGTGACCGAGGCGGTGCAACTGGCCGACGAGCTGCTCTACCACGTCAAGCAGCATGGCAAGCAGCATGGCAAGCACAATATCGCCTATTACCAGGGGCAGGAGATCAGGCTGATCCGAGACCCGGGCACCAACCCGGTCACCTGATCGGCCCGGCTTCTGCCGCGCCCCCTCTATCTGCTACCATCCCGGCCACGATCATTGTTCCCGTCCCGGCCCTGGCCGCGATAACCCCACACTGGTGCCCTATGTCCATTGCCTCCTTTGCCGAACTGGCCCTCTCCCCCCGCCTGCAGCAGACCCTGAGCGATCTCGGCTATGCCGCGCCGACCCCTATTCAGGCCAGCGCCATCCCCCTCATTCTCGCGGGGCGGGATCTGATGGCGGGGGCCCAGACCGGCACCGGCAAGACCGCCGCCTTCGTGCTGCCGCTGCTGGAGCAACTGATGCAGCAGCCAGCAAACGAAGCTCCTCGCCCCATTCGAGCCCTGGTGCTGGTGCCGACCCGCGAGCTGGCGGTACAGGTCTTTGATAGCGTCACGCGCTACGGGCAAGGCACGAGCCTCACCAGCGCCCTGGTCTACGGCGGGGTCAGCATAGCCGCCCAGGTGGAGGCGCTTCAAGCCGGGGTGGATATCCTGATCGCCACCCCGGGCCGCTTGCTCGATCACCTGCGCCAGGGGGCCTTGAGCCTTGGGAGCCTGCGCCATCTGGTGTTCGACGAGGCGGACCGGATGCTCGACATGGGCTTTATGGACGAGATCAAAGCCCTGCTCAGACAGATACCGGCGGATCGCCAGACCCTGCTGTTTTCGGCCACCTGCGACGACAACCTCTTTGCCCTGAGCCGGGTGCTGCTGCGCGACCCAGCGCTGATCGAAGTGGCACCGCGCAACACCACGGCGGCCGAGGTGGAGCAGCGGGTCTATGCGGTGGATGGGGAGCGCAAGCTGGCGCTGGTGGAGCACCTCATCAAGGTGAAGGGTTGGGCCCCTGTGCTTATCTTCAGCCGCACCCGCCAGGGGGCGGACAAGCTGGCCCAGCAGCTCGGCAAGGCGGGCATCAATGCGCTCGCCTTCCACGGCGATCTGTCGCAAAGCGCGCGGGAGAAGGTGCTGCTGGAGTTTCGCGCCGGCACCCTGCAGGCGCTGGTCGCCACCGACGTGGCGGCTCGCGGGCTGGATATCAGCGATCTCAACTATGTGATCAATCTGGAGTTCCCCCATCAGCCTGAGGATTACGTCCACCGCATAGGTCGCACCGGCCGCGCCGGCAACAAGGGGCTCGCCATCACATTGTTCAGCCCGGAGGATGCGCCCCTGCTGGAGAAAGTCGAAGCCGTGCTCGACACCCGGCTGCCCCAGCAGTGGTTCCCGGGCTTTGAGCCGGATCTCACCCGCTTCGACCCCGAGCCGCGCCGCAGCGGCAAGGCCGCCCAGAAGCAGAAGGCCAGAAAACAGGCCCTCGCGGGCAACAAGGGTGGCAAGGGGCGAAAAGCCTGACACAGGGGATCTTGCGGGGGGCTCGGCCATGCAGCCCCCCGCTTCACCACTATCCTGGTGCGGGTGAATGGGGCTGGCTCCCGCTCTCCTAACGTTCTCCTATCGCTCTCCTATCGCTCTCCTACCGCTCTTTTACTTGCCCCCTCCAGCTCTGCCCTCTTCCCCTGACCGGCCGACCCCTTTGCCACACTCTGCTACAAAAGAGGTAGTAAAAGGGCACACTCTGGCCACAAAGCGGGAGTGCAATAGAGGCATGGACAAGGAGAACCCCATGAAACCCGCATCCCTTCGCTGGACCCTGCCCCTGACACTCACCCTGATCTGGCTGCTTGGCCTGACCCAGTGGCCCTCCGGCCTCTGGCCCTGGCGCCACGATCTGCTGATCCTGACCGGCCTGCTTGGCCTTGGCGCCATGACCCTCTCCCTGCTGTTGGCCCTGCGCCTGCCGAGGCTAGAGGTCTGGTGCGGCGGGCTGGA
This sequence comes from Aeromonas sp. S16(2024), assembly GCF_041403065.1. NCBI lineage: Bacteria > Pseudomonadati > Pseudomonadota > Gammaproteobacteria > Aeromonadales > Aeromonadaceae > Aeromonas > Aeromonas sp. S16(2024). The sequence goes on from NZ_JBGLQX010000012.1 coordinate 14,345, forward strand.
TCGCATGTTGCACCTGCACCGCAGCAGCGCCCTCTGGGCCAGCAGCACCCTGATGGCCCACTGGCTGCTGGTGGAGGCCCCCAAGTGGGCCGTCGCCGCCGACTGGCTGACCCGCCCCGCCCGTCGCGGTGCTGGTGCTGGTGCTGGTGCTGGTGCTGGCAACGATGCCCTCTGGCACAGCCTCGGCAATACCCTGGGGGAGTGGAGTTTCTATCTGCTGCTGGCCCTGGTGGTGGTGAGCCTGCTTGCGGTGGTGCGCTACGAGCGCTTCAAGGTGGTCCACCGGCTGGCCCCGGTCATCTACCTGATGGGCTGGCTGCACGCACTCTGCCTGCTGCCACGCATCGGCGCCCTGACCCCGGTCGGCCTGACCCTGCTCATCGGCGGCGGATTGGGGGCCATGGGGGCGCTCTACTCCCTGTTTGGCCGGGTAGGCCGGGACGCGCGCCACCAGGGAACGGTGAGCGCCCTCACCCCTCTGGACGAACGCACCCTGGAGATCAAGATTGCCCTTGCCACCGCCCTTCGCCACTACAGTCCGGGCCAGTTCGCCTTCTTCGACTTCGCCGGGCGCGGTGAGCCCCACCCCTACACCTTGGTCAATGTCTCGGCGGATGGTCGCACCCTGACCCTGGCCGTGCGCGCCCTCGGGGATCACACCCGCTGGCTGCACCGCCACCTCAAGGTGGGGGATGCGGCCATTGTGACCGGCCCCTATGGCGCCTTCGCCCTGCCAGACTCGGCCCCCGCCCTCTGGATGGGCGCCGGTATCGGCATCACCCCCTTCGTCGCCTGGCTGGAGGCCCTGGTGCGCCGTCGCGAGACACGCCCCGGCACCACCTTGCTGCAATGCGCCCCCACCGCCGAGGTCGCCCCCTATCACGCCCATCTGGCCGAGCTGTGCCACCGGGCCGGGGTCGAGTACCGGCTGCACCTGGAGTCCGAGCTCGGTCGGCTGGATCTGGCCGCCCTGGGTGAGCGCCAGCACACCCCGGTGTGGTTCTGCGGCCCCGAGCCCATGGCCCAGACCCTGGATGCCCATCTGGCCACCCCGCTGCACCGGGAGCTGTTTCGCTTTCGCTAACCTCAAGGTGAAGCGCATAGATTCAAGCGCATCATCAAAAAGGGCCTCCCCGGGGAGGCCCTTGTCAGATCAGATGACCTCGCTCACGACCTCTGACTAACCCCCATAAAATCTCGAACAAGGGCTGCGCCCCTCATTCGGGTATTGATGCATATGAAATGAATAAGCATCATCTCGCGGCCCTCTGGTCATGGATTCGGATGTTGTATGTCCTTTGAGAAAAAACACGGTGATTTCATCTTCAATGTGCATGATCACCTGGTCATCTGTGAGCTGATCGGCCCTTTCAATGAAGAGGGTATGCTGGCGTGGATTACGGAGATAAAGCGGGTGGTGAACAGCCTGGACGGGAAGCCTTTCTGCGCCCTGGTGGACCATCGCCAGCATCAGGGGGTGGTGCTCTCCGCCCTGTACCATCTGCAGGAGACCTATGTGTGGCTCGCCCAGAAGAACCTGGTGGCCATCGCCTCACTCTATTCGGCCAAGGTGCTCCATCACATCGCCCTCTCCTGCCTGTCCCTCACCCACCCGGGCCATATCCAGGCATTCAACGACCCTCAAGATGCCATCGCCTGGCTTGATGCCCAATATCAGGCGCAGTAGTCCACCCGGCCTGTGCTGATACGCGATGTGCCGCGCTGTCATCACCCTGGTCCGGATGAACAGGCCGCTATCCATGCCCTGAGGTACTGCGCCCGGCAGCAGCCGATGACGGCTCCCACAGCGGAAGCACATCGACAACCGGGATCACCACCTTGGTGACTGTCAACCCCGGCAAGGCGCCATCCGGGCCAAGGGGCGTCTGCGCCGCCCGCACGCTACCGCCCCAGAAGCTCGCCACCAGTATCAAGGCCCCGGCCAACCCGTATTTGATCCACGATTTCATCGTCTTGCTCCCCTCTCTTTGGCCCCTTGCCACCCCAATGGCAAGCGGGCCCATTTATCAGTGGGCAGAAGATAGGAGGGATTTGTGAGGGAAGCATGAGCTTCTGTGAAGGGAAGGTGAAGTCTGGGGAAGGCAGGAAAAATCAGGGGAGACCGGTAGCGAACCACGATAAACAGGGCTGCTGGCGGTACGAGGGATTGAGGGCGGCAAAAGTTAAAAACCAACCGGCGGCACAGACAGCGCCCCCTCACCCTAGCCCTCTCCCGAGGGAGAGGGGATGGTCCGTGCCAATTCCAAGCCCGGTTGCCAGACCAAATCAGAGACGCATATTTGCGCCCTTCTCCCCTTGCGGGAGAAGGGTTGGGGATGAGGGGGAGGTAACAATAAGCCACATAATGTAGGGACGATTAGCGCAGCGTAATCGTCCGTTTACCGCCACGTACCGAGTCATGGCAAGACAGGCAGGACACTCTGGATATCAGCGGCCTCTCGGCCATGACCTATTCGCGATCGTCCGAATACGCCTCGCGATTCGAACCTGATGCCCTCTAAAGAGGACAAGGTTTAGTTGACTATTAAGACAGAAAAAATCAATCTAAATCTACTCTTAGGCAGATAATTTGAGCACTTATGGCCATGGAACTCCAAAGCAGGCTTATTTTCATTGATACATCAGCATTCGAAAACAAAAATTTTCAATTTGACTCTCATAAATTAGATCAGCTCTGCGGTTTCTTAGAAAAAAGAAAATTACACTTGCTGACAACCGAAATAACAATTCAGGAGGTTAAAAAACACCTGAAAGAGAAAGCGAAAAAAGCGGCCGGCACAATAAAAAAGGCTCAGAAGGAGGCAATGATTCTCAGAAACACCCCAACTCTTGATTGTCATGGAATTTTTTCAGACCTAAAAGAAGATGACATTAACAAGATTCTGATGGATGCATTTGATAAATTCTTAACGATTAGTAATGCTGAGGTTGTCCCAATAAACATTGTTGATGCATCAATTGTTTTTGAGAATTACTTTAATAGCCTTCCACCTTTCTGTGGAGAAAACAAAAAGAATGAGTTTCCTGATGCATTTGTTTTAGAAGCTGTGCGCAAAGTAAGTGAGGAAAGAGAGCATCTACTTTATGTAATTAGTTGCGATGGAGATATGAAGGCATATGCAGAGCAATATGAAAATATTTTCCATCTAAAAACCGTAGATGAGCTAATCAACTTAGTTATAAGAAATGAAGCTGAATTAAGCGAACCGGTATCTTTTGCGGATAAGGTGTTCACTAGACTTGAATCCGAAATTATAGAAACCATTCACGCTAAACTTTCAGATATGGAATTTTATCCTGACAGTAGCTATTACTTAGATGTCGATATCGAACGTATTATTGTTAACCAAGTAAGTGTAATCGACAAAAACCTTATAGAAGTTAGCCCACATAGGGCAACCTACGAATTGGAAGTTGAAATTTCGGTGAGTGCAGAATATTCAGCTGCAAATTATGAAGATTCTCCGTGGGATCCTGAAGACAGAGAATACGTTTTTATAGTGACCGATAGATTACACATTAATCACAAAGAGAAAACGTTCGTCGATGTGAGCTTAAATTATGATGATGAGCTTGTTGCTCGCGCCACAGTAGACGACATTGAATTTATTGATTCCCTAATATCTTTAGATATGGACGACGCCGAGATCACTCTTCAGGAGTCGTCTTATGTTCCTGATTATTATGAAGAATAAAAACCCACCCGTATAACCGGTGGGTTTTATCATTATCACCAGACTAACTCGGGATATTTACCCCAGCGGCGGCGTGCGCGGCGGCACCTGGCGCTTGCTGCCGATGGACTCGAAGGCCGAGGCGACGCGCAGCAGCTTGTTGTCGTCATAGGCGCGACCGGCGAAGGTCAGGCCTACCGGCATGCCGATATCGGCCATGATGCCCATGGGGACGGTGACGGTCGGCACGCCGAGATGGCGGATGGCGAGGTTGCCGTTGGCGACCCAGATGCCATTGCTCCAGGCGATGTCGGCGGAGGCCGGATTCACATCAGCATCGGCCGGGCCGACGTCGGCGACTGTGGGGAAGAGCACGGCGTCGAGTTTGAGCTCGTCCATCCAGTCTTCCAGATCCAGCTTGCGGGTCTGCTCCAGACCACGCAGTCCGTCCGGCACCGAGGCAATCTCGTCAAAGCGTTTCAGGCCGCGCTTGGCCATATTGACGTACTCGTCCATGCCCGCCGCCAGATCGCCCTCGCGGTTCGGCAGGGTGCCAGGATCGTGGGGGAAGATCTGGGGGCCATCCACATCGGCCAGCTTGTTCAACTTGGGATCGCCGTTGGCGCGCAGGAAGTCGTCGAACGCCCAGCCGGAGAGCTCCCACAGCTCGTCGTTGAGAAACTCAGGTGACACTATGCCGCGATTGAACACGGTCGGTGCGCCGGGTCTGTCCCCTTCGCAATTGGAGACCAGGGGGAAGTCCACTTCGATGACTTCGGCGCCAGCGGCTTCCAGCGCCTTGCGCGCCTCTTCCCAGAGGGCAATCACGGCCTCGCGGGTATGGATGCGCTGACCGGTCGGGCCGCCGATGCCGGGGTGTTCGCTGGTGCCGGCCAGTTCATCCTTGTTGATAAACATGCGCGGCACGCCGAGGCGCTTGCCCTTGAGGGCGTCGGGCTTGGCAGCCAGATCCAGATAGGAGGCCGGACGCACCTCGGAAGCCTTGGGGATCTTGACCCAGGGCTGCAGGCGCCAGAGATCGCCACGGGTGTCGGCATCGTCGGCGACCACCACGTCCAGCACTTCCAGCAGATCGCTCATGGTGCGGGCGTAGGGCACCACCACATCCATGGTCGGGGTCAGGGGCCAGTTGCCGCGCACCGAGATGACGCCACGGGACGGGGTGTAGGCGCACAGGCCGTTGTTGGAGGCCGGGCCCCGGCCGCTCGACCAGGTCTCTTCGGCGAGACCAAAGGCGGCGAAGCTGGCCGCGGTGGCGGTACCGGCGCCGTTGGAGGAGCCGGAGGCAAAGGGCGCGGTGAGATACTCCGCGTTATAGGGGCTCTCGGCACGGCCATAGACGCCGCGCTGCATGCCGCCATTGGCCATGGGGGGCATATTGGTCTTGCCGAGGCAGATGGCACCGGCGGCACGCAGGCGCTCAACGGTAAAGGCGTCGCGCTGGGCCACCAGATCCTTGAAGGCCGGGCTGCCGGAGGCGGCAGTCAGCCCCTTGACCAGATAGCTGTCCTTGGCGGTATAGGGGATGCCGTCCAGCGGCCCCAGGGTCTCGCCACGGGCACGGCGGGCATCGGACGCTTGCGCCTCTTTCAGGGCATCGGGGTTGGGCACCACGACGGCGTTGAGGCGGGTTTGTGTCTCGGGGCCGTCATAGGCTTTGATCCGGGCCAGATAGGCCCCGACCAGTTCGACCGCTGTGGTGCGGCCGGATTCGAGCGCACCGCGCAGCTCGGCAATGGAAACCTCTGTCACTTCGATCATGTTGATCTCCTGTAGAAGGGTGACTGTTTGTCATGATGATCGCCGCATCGGCACCTGCGACCATCAGGTCATCAAGCGATAAAACCCCACGGCGTGGGGTTTTGAATACCAACCTCAGCTGGCGTAAACCGGTTTACGACCCGTCGCGAGAGGCCGTCAGCAAGGTGAAGAGCAGCGCAGGAACCGGAGTGTATGTGAATACATGAGCCGTTTGTTCCACATAAGCGAGCTGCACATAAGCCTCTAATAACTGCCTCGCAGCAGGATCGTCATCCGGTTCTTACTGACCGGAAGGGATCTGCTGGGTAATGCAGTGAATATTGCCACCGCCCAGCAGGATCTCGCGGGCCGGGACGCCGACCACGGTGTGCTCCGGGAAGATCTCTTCCAGAATGCGCTGGGCTTCACCGTCGGTGGCGGCATCCAGCAGCGGGTAGACGATGCGATCGTTGGTGATAAGGAAGTTCACATAGGAACCGGCCAGACGACCTTCTGCCTCGCGCGGCACACCGCTGCCGCTCTCGACGCCGGCAGACTCCTCCTCGGTGCAGAACAGCGGGCCCGGCTGGGGCAGCTTCCAGATTTTCAGCTTGCGACCCTTGGCGTCCATCGCCGCTTCCAGCACCTTGAGGGCGGCCAGGGAGCGGGCGTACTGGGGATCAGTCTCATCATCGGTCCAGTGCAGGGCCACTTCACCCGGACGCACGAAGCAGCACATGTTGTCGATGTGGCCGTCGGTCTCGTCCATGTAGACGCCTTCGTCCAGCCAGATAAAGCTCTTCACCCCCAGGTAGTCGCGCAAATGCGCTTCGATCTGCTCCTTGGAGAGGTGCGGGTTGCGGTTTTCGTTGAGCAGGCACTCGGCCGTGGTCATGCAGGTGCCTTCACCGTCCACGTGGATGGAGCCCCCTTCCAGAATAAGCGGTGCGGCGTAGCGATCCATGCCGTGCTGCTCCAGCATCTGGGCCGCCACCTTTTCATCCTGATCCCAGGGGTAGTAGAGACCGCCCTTGTGACCGCCCCAGGCGTTGAAGCCCCAATCCACGCCACGGCACTCGCCGGCGGCGTTGGTGACCACGGTCGGGCCTGTGTCGCGGGCCCAGCAGTCATCGCTGTTCATCTCCACCAGGGTGACGTGGGCGGGCATGATGACGCGGGCCTGCTCCATAAACTGGGCCGGCACCCCCATAAAGACCGGGGTAGCACCGCCGATGGCATCCGCCACCTTGGCGAAGGTTTCTTGCGCGAAGCGACCGGCGACGCGCCAGTTGTCCGGGCGGAACGGCCAGATCATCCAGACGGCCTGCTGGTGCGCCCACTCGGCGGGCATGGTGAAGCCGTCGGCGGCCGGAATGGAGTTGATGGTCTTGATGCTCATCGCAAGGCTCCTTGCATGGATTGAGGCCCCCGATTTATCTGGGAACCCTGGAAAAATAACAGTGGGTCGCAGTGTAAGAAGTTGCGTGCCCATCCATCAAATGAATAGGATGGATTGTCCCATAAACACGGCGAATAATCCCCCATGAAACTGCACCAGCTCGACCTCAATCTGCTGCTCGCCCTTGACGCCCTGATGACACAAGGGAGTGTGACCCGCGCCGCCGAGTCGCTCTTTATCAGCCAGCCCGCCATGAGCCATGCCCTCAATCGCTTGCGGGCCTTCTTTGACGATCCGCTGCTGGTGCGCACCCCCCAGGGGATGCTGCCGACCCCCCGGGCCCAGCGGCTGCATCTGGGGGTGCAGCAGGTGCTGCGGCTGCTGGAGCAGCAGCTCAGCGAGGAGGAGCTGTTCGAGCCGCGCCAGTCGAAGCGCCGCTTCGTGCTCTGCACCACGGATTACGTTGAGTGCGTGCTGATCCCGCCGCTCATCCAGCGCCTCAAGAGGCTGGCGCCCGGGGTCACCATAGAGATCCGCATACTGCGCGACACATTGCCGGAGGCGGAGCTGGCGAGCGGCGAGATCGATCTGGTGCTGGGCTTTGACGAGTACATGCAGGTGCCGGGGTATCTGGGCAAGGAGACCTGGCTCACCGAGCCCCTGGCCGGGCTGGTGCGCGCCACCCTGGAGCTGGAGGAGGAGCGCATCACGCTCGAGCAGCTTATCGAGATGCCCCACGTGTTCCACTCTCCGCTCGGCACCTCGGAGGCGAGCCTCGACCGCTATTTGCAGAGCCTGGGCCATAGCCGCACCATCTCGGTCAACAGCCAGAGCTATATGTCCGCCGCCGCCATCGTCAGCCAGAGCGACCACCTCTTGGTACTGCCGAGCATGGTGGCCGAGCTGCTTGCCAACCACTGGCCGCTGAAAAGCCTGCCCCTGCCCGAAGACGTGCCGGATTACCATCTCAACTGCGTCTGGCATCCGGTCCATGCGCAACAACCGGCCTTGGTGTGGCTGAAGGATTTGATGAAGGATCTGGTGAGTCCGGTGTAGTGGCTACATTCAACTCAGGTTAGTACCCCCTCATCCCCAGCCCTTCTCCCATTCTTTTGCAAGAGAGTGGGAGAAGGGAGCCTGTCCCCGTCAACGGAAAGTTCGTGGACAACCGGCGGGCCTGCCCAGGTGAGCCCCTCATCCCCAGCTCTTATCACATTCTTTTGCAAGGGAGTGGGAGAAGGGAGCGGATCGGCGTTCAGTGGAAAAGCGGGGGCAACCGACACGCCAAGGCAAGAAAGATTCAAAGCTCCAAGACTCCAAGACTCCAGCTCTTTGGCTCTTTGGCTTTTTGGCTCTTTAGCACTACAGCCTATTTCGAGCCTCGCCTCCACCAGCTCCTCGATCGATTCCCTCTCCCTCCGGGAGAGGGTCAGGGTGAGGGGAAGCGCTCACCTCGCCTCTGAGGCGACCGGCAGCTCCCCGCGGGCGACGGCGGCCGCCCCGCGCAGGAAGGCGAAGGGGGACTCATGCATCCTGGCATGGCGCACCGGCACCAGCTGCTTCAAGCGAGTGGCGGCCTGGGCCTTGAGCACGGCGATGGGATCCCTGTCATAGGGCGCGGGCGGCAGCCAGGAGTGAGCTTCGCGAGGAAACTGTTCCCGCAGGGCCTTGCCGACGGCGAAGCGCTGTGCGATGGAGAGCTGTGGCGTGGTGAAGTACGCCAGTATCGCCCGAGACGTTGCCTTCCTGGTCATTCCCTATCCTCCTGCCGATATCCTCAAGGGGGCAGGCAGCGGGGACAAATATAGGCCCAGAGGGCCGGGATTCAGCGGCGAGGGGTCAGGGCAGCCATCAGCTGATCGACGACCGCGCCCAGCAGGGCACGGTCTGGGTGGCACTGGGCGAAGGTCACCAGCCCCTGGATGTTGACCTGCAAGAAGGCGGTCAGGGTGGGGATGTCGCCCCCGGGGGCCAGCTCCCCCCGCTCGCTGGCCTGACGCAGCAGCTGCGCCAGGTCGCTCTCCAGCTCGCCATAGATGACCTTGAAGCGCAGGTGCAGCTCTTCATCCTGCTCCGCCAGCTCCATCAGGGTGCGGGTCAGCAGGCAGGAGCCTTGCAGGGCATCGTCCACCAACTGGGTGAAGTAGGCCTTCAGCCCGGCCAGCGGGCTCGGTTGATCGAAGCAGCGACGGCGCAGGGCGCCCTTCTCCTGCACATAGTGATCGACCGTCGCCAGCAGCAAGCCCCGCTTGTTGCCAAAGGCTGCATAGAGACTGCCCGGGTGCAACCCGGTCGCCGCCACCAGATCCTGCATGGTGGTCTTGGCATAGCCTCTGGCTCGAAACGCCTCCATGGCGCTTCGCAGGACAAGGTCCCGATCAAATTCGGCACTGCGCATGGGATCTCCGCTGGCAAGGGCCCGGCGTACCGGGGAACAGGGCGGCAAGTTTACCCCAGCAGGCAGGCAAGACCAATCCATGTTGAATGCTTGCTCAAAAAAGGCTTGCGTACAAACCAAAAAACGTCTTGAATGCCCATTCAAGAATCACCCCCGAGGACGCTCTGCATGGATACCCTGTTTCAACCTTACCGCCTCAACGGCACCCTCACCCTCGCGAATCGCTTCATGATGGCCCCCCTCACCCGCTGCATGGCGGGCCCGGGACTGGTGCCGACCGCGCAGATGGCCGCCTACTATGGCCGTCGCGCCGACATCGGCCTCATCATCTCCGAAGCCACCATCATTCGCCCGGACGGCCAGGGCTATCCCAACACCCCGGGTATCTACAGCCCTGAGCAGATCGCAGGCTGGAAACAGGTCACCGAGGCCGTGCACGCCAAGGGGGGCAAGATCTTCGCCCAGCTGTGGCACGTGGGTCGCCTCTCCCACCCCTTCTTCCATCAGGGCGAGGTACTGGCACCGTCCGCGGTCGCCCATGAGGGCACAGTGCCGCGCATGCGCGAGCTGGTGTATCAGGTGCCCCGCGCCCTGACAGTGGCCGAGATTGGCCAGCTGGTCGAGGATTACGCCCAGGCCGCTGCCAACGCCATCGAGGCGGGCTTTGACGGGGTGGAGATCCACGGTGCCAACGGCTACCTCATCGACCAGTTCCTACACCACTCCAGCAACCTGCGCACCGACCAGTACGGCCAGACCCCGGAGAACATGAGCCGCTTCGCCCTGGAGGTGGTGGATGCCATCAACGCCCGCATCGGCAGCGAGCGGGTGGGCCTGCGCCTCTCCCCCGGTGCCTATGTGCACCTGGAAGGGGATGCGCGGGATCGCGCCGTGTTCGACCATCTGCTGGCCGAGCTGAACAAGCGTGCCCTGGCCTATGTGCACCTCGGCATCTTCGATGACAGCCTCACCTTCGACTACCTGGATGGCCGCGCCTCCGACTACCTGCGCGCCCACTACGACGGGCACCTGGTGGGGGTGGGCAACTACACGGCAGAGACCGCCGCCGACGCCATCAAGGCCGACCGCTTCGACCTCGTCGCCATCGGCCGCCCCCTCATCGCCAACCCGGATTACCTGAGCAAGCTCAAGGCCGCCGAGCCACTGGTGCCCTACTCGGAGGCCATGCTGGCGGAATTGGTATAAACCGCGCCGCCCCCTGAGACCGCTCTGTGGCCGGCACCATGCTGTCGAAGCTGGTACAAGCCGCCAGATCCGAGTCATCCACAGGCCGGGCCGCCGTTGCCCGGCCAGCTTGTTCCTGACCAAGGATGGGATCCGCGCCCTGGCGCGGGTTTCCAATGTTTGGGCCCCTCTCCCGGGCCCTTTTTTGTGCCCGCCTTTTGCCTCATAAAGTAGTTGCCACCAACAACCAGTTGGCTATATTGGTTGCAGGTAACAACCAGAAGGACACTCACAAGATGGATCCCCGCCCCCTGCGCGCCCTGTCACGGGAACTGGTACGCGAACTCGGCATGCTCTCCCAGCAGTGCGGCTCCCTGGCCCTCAGCCCCCTCGAGGCCCACCTGCTCATCGAGCTGGAGAATGGCCCCGCCACCAATCAGCAGCTCGCCGAGCGGCTGCGCATCGACAAGTCCAACGCCAGCCGCCCCCTGGCCCGCCTCGCCGAGCGGGGGCTGATCGCCTGGCAGCCGCACCCCTCGGACGGGCGCAGCAAACAGGCGACCCTCACCGAACAGGGATGCGCGCAGCTCCATGATCTGCACCGGCAGATGGACGAGGCCATGGCCGAGACCCTGGCCCAGCTCGCCCCCGAGGAGCGCGAGCGGCTCTGGGACGGCATGCGCCTCTATCGCAGCGCCCTCTCCCGCGCCCGCCGCCAGCAGGGCTATCGCATCAGGCCCATAGCGCCTGAGGACAATGCCGCCATCGCCGCCGTGGTGCGCGCAGTCTCTGCCGAATACGGCCTCACCGCCGACAAGGGCTACGGGGTGGCGGATCCCAATCTCGACTTCCTCCATGAGACCTATCAGGGCGAGCACAGCCGTTATTGGGTCATAGAGGGGCCGGACGGCGCCATCCTAGGCGGCGGCGGCATAGCCCCCCTGGCGGGGGAAGCCGGGACCTGCGAGCTGCAGAAGATGTACTTCCTGCCCGCCCTGCGCGGCCTGGGGCTGGGGCGGCGGCTGGTGCTGCAGGCCTTGGCGGAGGCACGCACGCTCGGTTACCAACGCTGCTATCTGGAGACCACGGCCGATCTGCGCGAGGCCACCAGCCTCTACGAGTCGCTCGGTTTCGAGCACCTGCCGGGCCCCCTCGGCTGTACCGGCCACGACGCCTGCGAGATCTGCATGGTGCTGGATCTGGAGTAGAGCGCCCCCTCATCCCCAGCCCTTCTCCCGCAAGGGGAGAAGGGTGAAAAACAGGATTCCGCTCTCTTTCGGACAGACCCCGGATGGTTCCCTCTCCCTCTGGGAGAGGGCCAGGGTGAGGGCCGTTTGCTACCGGCAATAGGCTGGACCATAGCCCCCAGCGCCTGTTCTTATTAGGCTAAACGACACAAAAAAGAGACCCCGCCGAAGCGGGGTCTCTCTTGTCATCAGCCACCCGCAGGGCGCGGGCGGGGTGATCAGTGCTCGCGGGTCTGGCGGAACTGGACGTCCGGGTGACGCTCCTGTGCCAGGCGCAGGTTGACCATGGTCGGCGCGATATAGGTGAGGTTGTCACCGCCATCCAGCGCCAGGTTGACCTCGTTCTTGCGCTTGAACTCCTCGAACTTCTTGACGTCGGTCCCTTCCACCCAGCGGGCGGTGGAGACGTTGACCGCCTCGTAGATGGCCTCGACGTTGTATTCGCTCTTCAGGCGGGACACCACCACGTCAAACTGCAGCACACCGACCGCACCGACGATGAGATCGTTGCTGATGAGCGGACGGAACACCTGCACCGCGCCCTCTTCGGAGAGCTGCACCAGCCCCTTGAGCAGCTGCTTCTGCTTGAGGGGGTCACGCAGGCGGATGCGGCGGAACAGTTCGGGGGCGAAGTTCGGGATGCCGGTGAATTTCAGATCCTCACCCTGGGTGAAGGTGTCGCCGATCTGGATGGTGCCGTGGTTGTGCAGCCCTATGATGTCACCGGCGCAGGCTTCGACCGCCTGCTCCCGGTCACCGGCCATGAAGGTGACGGCGTCGGAGATGTTCACGTCCTTGCCGATGCGCACGTGGCGCATCTTCATGCCCTTGGAGTAGGTGCCGGAGACGATGCGCATAAAGGCGATGCGGTCGCGGTGCTTGGGATCCATGTTCGCCTGGATCTTGAACACGAAGCCGGAGAACTTCTCCTCGGTGGCCACCACTTCGCGGCTCTCGGCCTTGCGCGGCATCGGAGACGGCGCCCAGTCGGTCAGGCCGTCCAGCATGTGGTCGACACCGAAGTTGCCGAGCGCGGTCCCGAAGAAGACAGGGGTCATCTCGCCGGCGATGAAGGCCTCGTGATCGAACTCGGGAGAGGCGCCCTGCACCAGCTCCAGTTCGCCGCGCAGCTGGGCGGCCAGATCTTCACCTATGGCGGCGTCCAGCTCCGGGTTGTTCAGCCCCTTGACCACCCGCTTCTCCTGGATGGTGTGACCCTGACCGGTCTGATACAGATAGGTCTCGTCCTTGTAGAGGTGGTAGACCCCCTTGAAGGACTTGCCGCAGCCGATGGGCCAGGTGATGGGGGCGCACATGATCTTCAGCTCGCGCTCCACCTCGTCCATCACTTCCATGGGATCGCGCACTTCGCGGTCCAGCTTGTTCATGAAGGTGAGGATGGGGGTGTCGCGCAGCCGGGTCACTTCCATCAGCTTGCGGGTCCGGTCTTCGACGCCCTTGGCGGCGTCGATGACCATCAGGCAGCAGTCGACCGCGGTGAGGGTACGGTAGGTATCTTCGGAGAAGTCCTCGTGACCCGGGGTGTCGAGCAGGTTGACCAGGCAGTCCGCATAGGGGAACTGCATCACGGACGTAGTGATGGAGATACCGCGCTGCTTCTCCATCTCCATCCAGTCGGATTTGGCGTGCTGACCCGAGCCACGGCCCTTGACGGTACCGGCGCGCTGGATGGCCTGTCCGAACAGCAGGACCTTTTCGGTGATGGTGGTTTTACCCGCATCCGGGTGCGAGATGATCGCAAAAGTGCGTCTCTTGGAGACTTCACTCAGAAATTCAGCTGACATAATTCGACGTTCTTCTATTGAGCGGCGGCCTTGGCCCCCGTGGGAATAAATGCGGGACAGCACCTTGGGATCAGGGCTCCCATGCAGACAACGACGCCACGCAGCCGGGTCATGGAACCCGCAGGTGGAAAAAGGAGGAGCGCTGCGTTACATGGGCCTTCTCGCCTGAGTCAAAGCAAAATTGCGCGACATTATACCCGCGCGAGTGAAAAATACCCAGCCCGGCATGAGGGGCTGGAGGGCTGTTCGGGATCAGGCCGCCTTCACCACCCGGTTGCGCCCCGCCAGCTTGGCGCCGTACATGGCCTCGTCGGCCCGGCGGATCAGCTCCCCGAGATTGTCATCCTCTGCCCTGTACTCGGCACAGCCTATGCTGACGTGGATGGGGTGATCCTCAGGCACCCCCTCGATGACGAGGCGGGAGACGGCAATCCTGACCCGCTCGGCCACCTCGGCCGCCTCCTCAAGATCGGTGTCCGGCAGCAGCACCAGAAACTCCTCCCCTCCGTTGCGCCCCACCCTGTCCAGGCTGCGCACCTGCTCCTCGATGCACTGGGCCACCGCGGTCAGCACCTGATCCCCCACCTGGTGGCCGAGCCGGTCGTTGACCTTCTTGAAGTGATCTATGTCCAGCAGCAGCACGCACAGGGGCTTGCCGCTCTCGCGCGCCTGGGCGAACCATTTGCGCCCCTTGGCCTGGATCTGGCGCCGGTTGTGGATGCCGGTCAGCTCGTCTGTCATGGCGAGGTGCTGCATCTTGCGGGTGCGGCCCCGCTGGTGGATCACCAGTATCCCCATCACCAGCAGCGACAGGACCACCACCAGATATTGCCAGTAGCGCCGCTCCTGCAACTGCTTGAGCTTCTCCGCCTGCAACTGCTGCTGGGATCTGAGGGTCTGGTTCTCCAGCTCCTTGCGCGCCAGATCGAACTCGAAGCGCATCTGCAGGGCCCGCTGCTCCCGCAGCCGCTGATCCAGTGCATGACGGGTCTGCACGAAGGCCTTGAGGCTGGCCAGGGCCTCCTCGATCCGCCCCTGATGCTCCAGCACCCGGGCGCGCACCTCGTGCACCCAGGCGAGGAAGCGCAGGTTCTGCTCCCGGGCAAATATCGGCTCGGCCTCGTCCAGGTGCCGCAGCGCCTCGGCCGGTTTGCCCATGGCATCCAGCGCTGTGGCCATGACGATGTGCCAGTGGCCCAGGGTCACGCTGTCCGCCCCCTCCCCCTGATGCAGCAAGGTGGCAGCCTGCTCCAGCTTGGCCATGGCCTGCGCCGTCTTGCCCTGCCTGAGCAAGATGGTGGCCAGCTCTATCCTGCTCCAGGCCAGCACCCCGTCCTGCCGCTGCGCCTCATAGTAGCGCTCGGCCTCCACCATCAGCGGCAGCGCCTTGTCGTACTCTGCCGTGTCCACATAGAGCAGCCCCTGCTGGGTGTGGATATCCACCAGCCGCTCGACATCCCCCAGCGTCCGGTAGTCGTGCTCCAGCTCCTGGAAGTAGCCCTCGGCCCGCTCGAAGAGCCCCATCCGGCGATAGGCATTGGCGATCCTGGCCAGCACCTCGCGCCCCTTGGCCTCCAGCCCCAGGGCCTCGTAGCGGCGGTGGGCATCGATAAGATCCATCAGCCCCTCGGCCAGCTCCCCCTGGTAGGAGTACATCTCCCCCCGCAGGGTGAGGATGTCGGCCCGCTGCCGCTCATCCCCCAGCCTGCGCGCCAGGATCAGGGCGGCGTCGTAGTCCTGCCTCGCCTCGTCCATGTTGCCGAGCAGTTGCTGATGATAACCGCGACAGGCGAGCAGGCCGCTCTCGGCGACCCTGTCCTTGCGGCCCCTCACCTCTGCCAGCGCCTGGTCGGCAAACTGCACGGCGCGCAGGAACTCCTCGTCCCGCTCGCTCGGCTGGGCCCAGCACTGCAACCGGGCGATGCGACCCTGCACCTCGGGCGGATAGGCATCGACATGGGCAACCAGGGCGGCGACACGGGCGCGATACGCCAGCAGGGGCGGCGCATCATCCTCCAGCTGCTGCAACTCCCGGGAGAGCGCGGGCTCGGTCAGCCGGGGAGACACCGCGAAGGCGGGTGTCACTCCCAGCCATAACAGCAGGCTAACGCCCATCAGGATCTTCATGCTGATTCAGTCTCCCCGTTCGATGGCCCGGACGCCGTGCCCGCCGCCTCAATCATATCCCTCCTTGCCATGGGCGCACAGCCACGGCATGCATTGCCCTGTCAGCGCTCAATCCTGCTATCTCATTCTTTACAGAAGGAAAGTCTGCATCGACTATAAGCGAACTGACACAAGGGAAGGGATGATGAATGACCTACGAGGAGCTGCGGGAGGCTTACGACAGGTTGTTGCTGGAGAACGAGCGCCTCAAACGCATCGCGGATGACGCACGGGAGAAGCTGGATGCCGCCATGGACGGCACCGGCCTGTGCATCTGGCAGAACCATGTCCCCACCGGCAAGCTCATCATCTTCAACCGGCGCTGGGGATCCATGCTCGGCTATCAGCCCAAGGAGCTGTCTGCCCACTTCGACATCTGGCGCGAGCACCTGCACCCGGAAGACAGGGAGCGGGTGCTGCAGGCCTTCTTCGACCACCTGGAGGGCAAAAGCCCCTTCTATCAGGTGATGCACCGGATGATCGCCAAGGACGGCAAGATCACCTGGGTGCTGGACCGCGGCCGGGTGGTGGAGCGGGATGCCCAGGGCAACCCCATCCGGGTGATGGGCACCCACATCGACATCACCCACGAGAAGGAGTACGAGCAGCAGCTGGCCCAGCTCGCCCACCGGGATCCCCTCACCGGCCTGCTCAATCGCACCGCCCTGCACCGCCAGTTTCCGCAGGAATATCAGGCGATCTGCTTTATCGATCTCGATGACTTCAAGCAGGTGAACGACAACCTGGGCCACCGCGCCGGGGACGAGCTGCTGGTGGCCCTCAGCCAGCGGCTGCGTCACTGCTGCGGCGAGGAGGTCAGGCTGGGTCGGCTCGGGGGGGATGAGTTCGTGCTGCTGCTGCCCTGGCCGAGCGAGGATCCCCGCACCAGCCACCTGGCCCGTCAATGTGTCGACACCATTACCACCCCGTTCGAGCTGCCCAATGGGGAGGCGGCCGTGGGCATGAGCATGGGGATAGCGGCCATTCGGCCACAGGATGATTTCAGCACGGCGCTGGCCCGGGCCGATCAGGCCATGTACAGGGTCAAGCGTAGTGGCAAGCGGGGATTCTATATCGCCAGGCCGAGCGGCCAGCCGCTGCTGGATCAGGATCAGGTCAGCGAACGGGGCCTCTACCACAGGGCCGACATCTGACACCGGAGCGGCGCCAGCCCGCCCCTAGCCGCGTTGCCAGCGCCTGAGCAGGCGGCCCCGCAGACCGCAGTCCAGCAGCCAGCTGTTGTCGAACACCCGCAATATGGCCGACTTGGCATGCCTGGACATGGCGACGGCGTGGAAGCGGGTCTGCTGTGTTCGCCGCCGGTTCATCCGATCGAGCAGGGCATGGGGCAGGCTCTGGGCGATGAAGTCGGAGATCACCAGCACGTCCGCCCTGGCAAAGTCAGGTTGCTCCAGCTGCATCAGCGCCTGCTCGAGGCAAGGCACCAGATCGGTGCCGCCGTGGAAACTCATGGAGAGGAAGCGCTCCGCCTTGTCCAGCCCGGTGTCGGCGGTGATCTCCAGGGTCGCCACCTCGGTAGAAAATAACATTAGATAGCAGCCCCGCTTCTCGTCCATCGCCAGCTTGAGCAGGGCGAGGAACAGCGCCTTGGCGCACTCTTCCGGATAGCCTCCCATGGAGCCCGAGGTATCGACGCAGACGATGAAGGGCCCCCGCGGCTGCACCTCCTGCCCGCCCTGCTCCGGGGAGCGCTGCATCAGGCGCTGGCGCGGCAAGGTGCCCCGCGACTGATAGCTCAGCAGGCGCCGCTCCAGATAGCGGCGATAGAACTCCAGCTCCAGCTCCGGCAGGGCCAGCATCACCGCCTCGCTCGGCAAGAGGCGCATCAGATCGCTGGCCGGGTGCACCCCCACCAGATCGTCAGGCACGTCGTCGGTCTGCACCTCTTCCAACTCGTGCATGGGCACGGGGGGCAGCGTCCGGGCGTCGGTCCGCCGATCCCGCTCGCTGCGCCCCAGCAGGGCCGCTATCTCCCCGAGCAGGGGTTCGCGCTGCAACATGCGGGCATATTGCTGCACCAGCACCAGGCTGCGCTTGTGCCAGCTGCCCTGGGCCAGATCCCAGAGCCCACCAGCGGAGATCTGGTGCGGATCCAGGGCATCGGCCAGGGTCCGGTTCGCCAGCAGCTGATCCTCTATCTCCTGGCGCTGCTTCTCCCGCTCCGCCTCGGCGATCTGCTGCTGCAACTGCAGCAGGCTGCCCACCAGGCTGGCCCGCCACTTCTCCACGAACAGCTGACGCAGCCCCTCGGTCGGCTGGGCCACTATCTGGCGCACTAGGCTGCGGGCATCCCCGGCGAAGGGGCTGTGCTGCTCCAGCGCCTCAAGCAGGGCCGGCAGCCGCCCCACCAGCTCGGGCAGGGACAGCAATCTGTGGGCCTGATAGAGCAGGTACTCCTGCTCCAGCGCCACCGGCACCGGCTTGTGGCGCATCTCCTCGCCGAGCTGCTCGCTCCAGCTCTGGATGCGTTTTTTCAGCAGCTTGCCCTGCAGCGGGGAGCGTTTGAGGAATTCGGAGATCTTGGGGGTGGAGGCCAGCAGCAGCGCCATCTCCCCCGCCAGCTCCCCCTCACCGATGAGGAGCCCCAGATCCATCATGCCGATCTCTAGCATGGGCACTCCCTATGCAAGGGACGCACGGCGCCATGCTGCCGGGGCGGCAGGCGGCCAAGGGCTGGTGGCGGCGTCAGTCCGGAGCGCATCAGGCATCCAGCCCGGGCAGGCGATCCCGCCATTGCTGCAGCTCCTCGCCCAGCCGTTCCAGGTCCCGGTTCAGCACGAAGAAGCTGTCCTCCACCTGGCGCAGCCAGTGCTCCCCGACAAACAGGTGGGGCTGGTGACGATCGAACAGGCTGCGCTGCCCCTTGAGGCTCTGCTGCACCCGGACAACCTGGCTCGCCAGCTCACCGAGCTCCGCCTGCCAGGGGGCCGTCACCACCTCGGGAATGGGGGTTCGCTCCACCAGCACCAGGGGCACGGGCTGGCGCTGGACATCCAGCACCTGCAGCCGCAACTGCTCGTCCAGCACCAGCTCGTAGTGCCCCTCCTTAGGGTTGCCAAGGGGCCAGCCCACCAGCGCCTCCCCGGTGGGGTGCCAGTGGGAGAGCAGGGTGCGATCGAAGGTGAGGGTCTCGGTCAGGCGCTCGGGATCCCCGCCATCCAGGGGCGCCGGGGTGAGCAGCTGGAAGTGCACCTGCTTGCCGAAGGGTTTGGCGTTGGCCAGCGGCAACTCGATGCCGCGGGCGCGGCGGCCGAACCACTGCTTGCGCTTGACCGCCTTGCAGGCGAGGCGCTGGGCGACGGCCCCCTTGAGCTGCTTGAACCGCTCGCGCAGGGCCAGCAGCTCGCGGGTCAGCACCAGTTGCTGGTAGCCGTAGAGGCGGGAGAACTCGCCGATCATCTCCAGCAAGGCGGTGCGGGAGGCCTCGTCGTGCCAGAGGCAATCCTTGAACAGCAGCAGATCCAGCGGGGCCACCTCGTCGCGGCCATTGAAGAAGGCGCTCGCCTTGATGAGCCTCACCGCCTTCTTCCAGCGCCGATCCGACACATAGCAGCCGTTACCCAGCTGGCTGTCGAGCTGCTGGCGCAGCTGATAGATGAGCTCGAAACAGGCGTCGGGCAGGCGCACCTGCTCGATCTCCGCCTGCCAGGCCTCGTACTCCTCCCCCCGGATCTGCACCGAGGGGGGCAGGTTCTGGTGGGATTGGCCATCGCTCGCCAGCATGGCCTGGAAGTTGGATTTCTCCTGCACCCTGTCCATCCAGATCCGCACCAGCATGCGATCGTAGAGCGCCTCCAGTCCGCTGTCCGGGGCGGGCAGCTCATTCGATGCGGTCACCAGCAGCCGCATGGGAATGGGGTGCTGGCTGTCGCCGTTGCGGAACTGCCGCTCGTTGATGGCGGTGAGCAGGGTGTTGAGGATGGCCGGGCCCGCCTTCCAGATCTCGTCGAGGAAGACCACCTCGGCCTCCGGCAGGTAGCCGTGAGTCAGCCTCAGGTACTTGCCATCCTCCTTGAGCGCCTGAATGGAGAGGGGGCCGAACACCTCCTCCGGCGTGCTGAAGCGGGTCATCAGGTATTCGAAGTGACGGGCATCGTGAAAGGCGAGCTTGAGGCGCCGGGCGATCAGGCTCTTGGCGATGCCGGGGGGGCCCAGCAGGAAGACGCTCTCGCCACTCAAGGCCGCCAGCAGGCCGAGCCGCAGCGCGTCCTGGCGCTCATAGAGCCCCTCCCCGAGGGCGGCCAGCAGCCGTGGCAGGCGCTCATGGATGGGGGTGGCACGAACAGTATTCTGGGCTAAAGGCGGCATAGGCACAGTTCCGAAGCTGGTATTGTCATAGTGTCCACGGGGTCCGGCCTCTGGCCCCGCCTCACTGTCATGGTCTTTTGAGTCTGGTCATCCCGCGGTCGGGACCCTGCACAGCCCTGGCGGGACAATCCCGGCACGCAAGGGGGTGCAGCAAAACCTGCGAGAGTGTACTCTGCGCATCAGAATTTACCCCAATGCAGATCAAGAGTGAGCCTTCGCATGCAAGATCCCCTGCTGGACCCACTGCGTCAGCGCATCCTGGCCCGGATGGGCATCCCCCTCTGGCAACTGAGAGCCCGGGGCCTGCCAGACACACCGGCAGACGCTGCGGCAACTGTGCACCCGCAGGTAAAGATGGCGGCAGAGGATGCGGCGGCCCCACGCCAGCCGGTGGCGGTGCCGACCGGCAAGCTCTGGCTGCAGGCCGAGGCGCTGCCCGCGCCCTCTTTGCTCGGGGATATCTGCCAGTGGCTCGGCATAGGCACGGACGAGGTCTCCTTGCTCGGTGAGCTGCCCGAGGGGATAACGCCCCCCCTGCTCTGGCTGACGGCCCCGGATCCGCGCTGGCCCCATGCTCTCATCTGCCCGCTCAAGCCCAACGCGGCGCACAAGCGCGCCCTGTGGCAGCAGTGCCGGCAGCGCCAGCCCGGTTGAAGCGTCCACCCGCCAAGATCCTTGAAGCCACGACCATGGCATGACCATGCCGTCCGTCGCAAGTCCGAATCCCGTCCGGAGTAACCATGTCTGACCTCTTGCCCAGCTTCCGTCCCCTGCTCGAATCCGATTTCAACGCCATCTACCCCATAGAGCGGGCCGCCCACCAGGAGCCCTGGAGCCAGGCCAACCTGCTCTCCTGCTTCGGGCCGCGCTATCTCAACGGCCTGATGCTGGTGGAGGGCCGTCCCGCCGGTTTCTATATCTCGGATCTGGTGGCGGGAGACAGCTCGCTGATGAACATCTGCGTGCACCCCGAGTGTCAGGGCAAGGGGCTGGGCCGGGCGCTGCTGAAAGAGTATCTGGCCCGCAGCAAGGGGAAGGGGGCTGAGGCCTGGTTCCTGGAGGTGCGGGCGGGCAACCGCACCGCCATCGGCCTCTACGAGAGCGAGGGGTTTGCCGAGTATTGCCGCCGCGCCGACTACTACGGCACCGGCCAGGATCGGGAGGACGCCGTGCTGATGTCCCGCTTGTTCGACTTCGGCTAAGAGACCGCCCGCAACAGACAAGGGGGCCGTGCAGCCCCCTTGTCGTGTCTACCCTCATCCCGCTCCCCAGTCGCCTCTCAGGGCAGGGGGGCATTGTCGATGGCGGGATCCTCCAGGCTGAGGGTGACCCTCAGCACCGCCTCGAAGGCCGCCCCCGAGAGCGGCATGAAGAAGCCGCGCCCGTAGGTGACGCCTGGCATCCAGATCTGCTGGATATCCACCGCCACCTTGATGGGCCTAAGCGGCTCACCCGGCCGCTGTATGTAGATGCCGGGCGGGGTCGCCACCTTGGGGAAACGGCGCAGTATGTGCTCGCTGCCATCCCCCGCATCCGGGTTGAGCCGCACCTTGGCCAGCCCCGCCAGAGCGGACTGCATCTCGGGGGCGCGCCACAGCTCGTTATTGAGCGCCTTGCAGCGTCGGCATTTGGCGCGCTCTATCACGTAGAGCAAGGGGTATCCCTCCCTCAGCGCCAGCCGCTGCGCCTGCTCATACCCCTCGGCCCCGCTCAGCCAGGGGTTGTCCTGCTCCTCTGATCCGCCAAGGAGAAACCAGAGTGCGCCGGCTCCCGCCAGCAGCAACAACATGCCCGTCAACAGACTCTTGACTCCGATCCCCATGGCGCATCTCCCTGAATGAATCCGACCCTCGCCCTTATCATGCCTGACTCTCCCCGAGTTGACGACTTTGTGATCCAGGACAAATGGCGCACACTTGTAAGCTGTAATGTTAGAGTTTAAACTCCAGCCCCGTTTTTAGTGCCCCTGCGGGCGCACAACTGTTACTTGAGGATGATTTAGATGTCGCAGCTTCATCTGGTTAGAGTGATGCGTGAGCGTATTGCCCGCCTTGGCAACAAGGCCGCCCTGCGCGTCCAGCAGGATGGCCAATGGCGCGCCATCGGCTGGCGCACCCTGGGCCAGGCCATGGACTACTGTGCCCAGGCGCTGATCCGCGCCGGCCACCAGCCCACCGAGATGGTCGGCATCTATGCCAGCAACATGCCGGAGTGGACCCAGGCCGATCTCGGCATCCTGGCCGCCCGCGGCGTCAGCGTGCCCATCTACCCCACCAGCACGCTCGAACAACTGCGCTACATCGTAAAGGACGCCGGCATCAAGCTGCTGTTCGTGGGGGAACAACCCCAGTTCGATCAGGCGCTCCTGCTGCTCGAGAGTGGCGAGATCAACCAGATAGTCACCCTGGACGGCACCGTCGATCTGCGCGGCTGCGAGCAGGCGAGCCACTTCCAGAGCTTCCTGGTCTCCGGCAACCATCAGCCGAGCGAGCAGGCGCTGAGGGAGCGCGAGCAGCACTACCGCATGGACGATCTGCTGACCCTGATCTACACCTCGGGCACCACGGGTGAACCCAAGGGGGTCATGCTCGACTTCAACAACATGGCCGCCTGTTTCGAGATGCACGACCGCCGCCTGGATCTTGGCGAGCAGGACGTGTCCCTCTGCATGCTGCCGCTGAGCCACGTGTTCGAGCGCGCCTGGAGCTACTACGTGCTCTATTGCGGCGCCGAGAACGTCTATATCCGCGATCCCCAGAAGGTGATGGAGGTGATTGGCGAGGTGCAGCCGACCGTGATGTGCGCCGTGCCGCGCCTCTACGAGAAGGCCTACGCCATGATCCAGGCCAAGGTTGCCCAGGCGCCGCGCCTGCGTCGCGCCCTGTTCGGCTGGGCCACCGGGGTCGGCAAGCGGATGGTCGCCACCCGCCAGGCGGGCAAGACCGCCTCCCCCCTGCTCTACCTGCAGCTGGCCCTGGCCGAGCGGCTGGTGTTTCGCAAGCTGCGTGCCCGCTTCGGCGGCCGCACCCGCTTCCTGCCGGTGGCGGGCGCCCGCCTCGCGGACGACGTCAACCTCTTCTTCCAGGCCATGGGGCTCAACCTCAAGTACGGCTACGGCATGACAGAGACCACGGCCACCGTCTGCTGCTACGAAGAGAGCCAGTTCAAGCTGGGCTCCATCGGCACCGTCATGGACGGCATAGAGGTCAAACTCGGCGAAAACAACGAGCTGCTGGTGCGCTCACCGACCGTGATGCGCGGCTACTACAACAAGCCGGAGGCCACGGCCGAGGTGATGACGGCGGATGGCTTCCTGCGTACCGGCGATGCCGGCGAGCTGGACGGCGAGGGCAACATCTACTTCACCGAGCGCCTCAAGGAGCTGATGAAGACCTCCAACGGCAAGTACGTGGCACCGCAACTGGTAGAGGGGACCCTGGGCAAGGATCGCTTCATCGAGCAGATCGCCATCGTCGCCGACGCCCGCCACTTCGTCTCGGCGTTGATAGTCCCCTGCTTCGAGTCCCTGGAGGAGTATGCCCGCTCCATCAACCTGCAATACCAGTGCAAGACCGAACTGCTGCGCCACTCCAAGGTGGTGGAGTTCTTCGAGGCTCGGATCGCGGATCTGCAACAGGAGCTGGCCAAGTTCGAGCAGGTGAAGAAGTTCACCCTGCTGCCGAGCGCCTTCTCCATGGAGCTCGGGGAGATCACCCCCACCATGAAGCTGCGCCGCAAGATCATCGAATCCAAGTACCAGAGCGAGATCGAGGCCATGTATAGCCATGTCTGAGTTCAGCCACGGCTGATCCCTCATCTGGCATGAAAAAGCCGCTCATGGAGCGGCTTTTTGCTATCAGCCTGTGACTCAGGGCAGCTTGACCAGGGGTTGCTCGCGCAGCTCTGTGGGGCGGCCGGCCTGGATCTTCTCCACCTGGGCCAGGGCCTGCTTCACCTCCTCCCCATTGCGCAGCAGGCGATAGGTCAGATCGAAGGTCTTGGTCTCCCCAGGCTGGATCTTGGGCACCAGCCCCAGCGGACGCTGGTACTTGGTGCTGTAGGCATAGCTGGTACCTGGCTCTATGCCGGTCACATAGCCCTGGGCCCGGGTGTCTGTGTTCTTCCACAGGGTCAGCACAGGCAGCTGGTGCGTGTTGTAACCCACCGCCACC
This sequence comes from Aeromonas sp. S16(2024), assembly GCF_041403065.1. NCBI lineage: Bacteria > Pseudomonadati > Pseudomonadota > Gammaproteobacteria > Aeromonadales > Aeromonadaceae > Aeromonas > Aeromonas sp. S16(2024). Next base: position 38,502 of record NZ_JBGLQX010000012.1, read on the forward strand.
CCGACGCTGCCCGCTTTGTTGTTCAGCACCGCCAGGGTATTGCCCTCGGCATCGCTGTAGGGCACCAGGTTGAACACCATCTCGTCGAAGCCCTTGGTCGGCCCCAGATAGGTTTGCCAGCCCTTGAGCCCCGCCTTGGCGTAGTCGTTGAACGGAGAGATCTGCTTCACCGGGGTGCTGACACGCGCCCCCTCCTCCAGGATCGGCGCACCGAAGTTGCCGTGATAGATGATCTGATATTCGTTCTCGTAGTCGGCGTGGTTGGTCAGCTTGTCCTGCAGGGCAAATTCCGCCTGACCGGGCACCACGCTCAGCTGGGTCCAGGTGACCAGCTCGCTCATCTTGAAGGTGCGCTCGTCCACCCGGCCCCGCACGTGGATGGCGTAGGGCGGCTCCTCGTCCACTGTCACGCTGACCACGGACGCCGGTATGTTCTGCACCCGGCCGTGCAGGCTCTTGAGGCGGCCGTCGTCATCCACCCCGGGGTGACCGGTCCACTCATAGCCGCAGCGTACCAGCATCTCGTTGAAGCCATCGAGCCAGCCGAGACCGGCGCGGCTCTCCAGATCGATGAAGGCCGGGTTGACCACCTCCTTGACCGGGGAATCCCAACCGAGGCGCACATCGGCCCCCTTGACCTCCTTGATCCCCATGCCGCGGGTCGGCACCAGGGTGATCTTCATCACCCCGTTGTCGACGATGAGCAGATCCACTCCCTCCTGGCGCCCGCCGTGCAGGCGCCTCTTCTCGATGGAGAAGGGTACCGGGCTCTTGATCCCCAGCTTGTCGCTGGTGATCTTCCAGTCCCCCACATCCAGCCCCTGCTGGGCGTCGGTCAGCAGGAATTCGGCGGCCTGGCCAGCACTCGCGCCCAGGGCGAGCAGCACGGCAATGGAGAGTTTCTTCAACATGGCTTTATCCTCGTGTCTCTTGTTTTTGGTGATAGCTGAATCGTTTCAGTGATCGAAAACTAGGCGCCTGGCGCACCAGACTCAAGAGTCAAAAGGGGGAAATGTGAGCCGTTTGACAATAAAAGCGTCGATCCGCTTGCTGAAGTGAAGGCTGACTCACAGTCAGGATCGGGGGGATGAGGGGAAAGAAAGAGGGGAGGCGCCGCAGCGCCTCCACGGGATCCTGTCTCTCCCTGCCCTACTCCAGCGCCCACGCCACGGCGGCGTCGGCGTGAATGGCGGTGGTGTCGTAGAGCGGCACGGCGGCCTGGCACTCCCCCACCAGCAGGGCGATTTCGGTGCAGCCCAGGATCACGGCCTGGGCCCCGGCCCGGGCCAGATCGGCGATGATGGCCAGGTATTCGGCCCGCGACGACTCGCGGATCTGCCCAAGGCAGAGCTCGTCATAGATGATGCGGTGCACCCGCTCCCGTTGCTCCTCTGCGGGCACCAGCACCTCCAGCCCAAACTGCGCCTCCAACCGTCCCTTGTAGAAATCCTGCTCCATGGTGAAGCGGGTACCGAGCAAGCCGACCCGGGTCACCCCCTCTGCCTGCAGGCGGCGGGCGGTGGCATCGGCGATGTGCAGCAGCGGGATCTCGATGGCGGCTTCAATTTCGGGGGCCACCTTGTGCATGGTGTTGGTCCCTATCATCAGGAAATCGGCGCCACCGGCCTGGAGTGCGCGGGCCTCGGCCGCCAGCAGACGGGCGGTGGCGGGCCAGTCACCGGCATGTTGCAGCCGCTCTATCTCGGCAAAATCGACGCTATTGAGTAGCACCCGCGCCGAGTGCAGACCGCCGAGATGCGCCCGCACGCCACGGTTGAGCGCCTGGTAGTAGCTGACGGTGGACTCCCAGCTCATGCCACCCAGCAGACCGATACATTTCATAACCGCTCCTTTTCACATCGGGTGACGGCCACCCACAGACAAAAAAGGCCCCGAAGGGCCAACAAGACAGCCGGTAAAGGCTCAGGCCAGGGCCTAAACCCAGATCATCAGCACGCAGGCCGCCGTGGCGATCCCCATGCCGAGGTTAAAGCGACGCCAGCCTCTGGCGGTACGGATGAGGCGGCGCACCTGGGCACCGAACAGCACCCAGAAGGCCCCGGTATAGAGGCCGGTCACGAAGAAGATGCCGAGCACCCAGACGGCGGACGGCCAGTAAGCCTCCCCCGCCAGGGTGAAGCCGCTGATGGCGGAGAGCGCCATCATCCAGGCCTTGGGGTTGAGTAGTTGCAACATGGCCCCCTGATGGGCCGGGATGAGCGGCCGGCTGCCGTCCGCCGGGCCGCTGGCGGTGGCCACCTTCCAGGCCAGCCACAGCAGGTAGGCCGAGCCCACCAGCTTGAGGCCGTCGTGCAGCAGCGGCACCTTCTCGAACATCACCCCCAGCCCCAGGGCCGTGGCCAGGATCATCAGGTTGATGCCCCCCACCACCCCCACCAGCAGGGGAACGGAGCGGCGAAATCCCTGGGCGGCCCCGGCGCTGGTGAGCAGCATGTTATTGGGGCCCGGGGTGCCACAGGTGATCAGGGCAAAGCCCGCCAGGGGAAGCAACCAGTTCAGATCCATCTCAATCTCATCCTTTAGTGCGGCAAGAGCGCGGCAAGTAGTGCGGCAAGAGCGCGGCAAGCCTCCTAATATGCAGAGCCTCTGCCCTGACGACAAGGTCAGCAATGCATTTTCTTTGCATGAATAATCAGGCAGTCATTAATACCAGAGCATCACCACACACAGGGCGGTGAGGGCCCCCAGGCTGCCATTGAGACGGCGCCAGCCTCTGTCCGAGTTGATCCAGCGGCTGAGCTGATGACCGAACAGCACCCAGGCAAAGCAGACCGGCAGCCCCGCCATGGGGAAGACCGACATGATGCCCCACATGCTCGGCCAGTAGTCGCTCCCCGGCAGGCTGAACAGACTGATGGCGGAGATCCCCATCATCCAGGCCTTGGGATTGAGGAACTGGAAGCCCAGGCCTTCCAGCAGGGTCAGCGGGCGGGCGCGCCTTGCCGGATCCCCGGGGGCACCGGCCACGGCGATGCGCCAGGCCAGCCACAGCAGATAGAGGCTGCCGAGCACCTGCAGACTCATCTTGAGCAGGGGCCAGCGCTCGAACAGCGGATAGAAGCCGAGCGCCAGCACCAGTTGCAGCACCGGCTGGCCGACCGCGACCCCGATAAGGTGTGGCAGGGTGCGGCGCACCCCGAAGTTGGCACCGGAAGCTGTCAACATGAGGTTGTTGGGCCCCGGGGTGCCGCAGGTGAGCAGGGCGAAGCCAAAGAGGGTGGCGTACCATTCGATGGTCATGGGGTGACTCCTTTCTTGTCACATTGTATCGGTACAATGTGAGCTATCGGGTTGTTAACAGGCTGAATATCACGCTATATTGGGGACAATATTGGATCAATGGATTTATTGTCACCATGACAATCTGGATACCCGACCTCACCCCCTTCGAAGGCCCCCTCTACCTGAAACTGGTCAAGGCCATAGAGCAGGCCATTGCCGATGGCGCCCTGCCTCCCCAGACCCGGCTGCCCACCCACAGGGCGCTGGCGGACCGGCTGGGGGTGACGGTGGGCACCATCACCCGCGCCTACACCGAGGCCGAGCGGCGGGGTCTGCTGGCGGCCAGGGTGGGTCATGGCACCTGGGTCAGGGCCGCGGCGGATCCCGCCAACGAATGGGTGATCCGCAACGAGGACAATCACCGCATCGAGCTGTGGCAGAACCTGCCGGTGCAGCTGGACAGGGCCGCCATCATCAAGCCCATGCTGACCGAACTGGCGGACGGGGATCTCAACGGCCTGCTCGGCTATGACAAGGAGGCGGGGCGTGCCCCGCAGCGCCAGCTGTTCATCGACTGGCTCGCCGAGCAGGGCATCCGGGGAAGCGAGGAGAGGCTGCTGTTCAGCCATGGGGCACAGCACGGCATCATGCTGGCCCTGCTGGCCACCGGCTGCGTGGGGGAGACCCTCTTCTGCGAGGGGCTCAGCTACCCCGGCATGCTGGGCAATGCGCGCCAGCTGAAGAATCAGGTGATGGGGCTGGCGATGGACGAGGAGGGGCTGATCCCCGCCGCCCTGGAGGCCGCCTGCCGCCAGCGGCGGGCCAAGCTGCTCTACCTGACCCCCACCCTGCAGAATCCCACCACGGCCACCATGAGCCTGGCGCGGCGGGAGGAGATAGTCGCCATCGCCCGCCGCCATGATCTGCTGATCGTCGAGGACGACGTCAACGGCCTGCTGCCCGAGGAGATGCTGCCGCCCCTGGTCAACCTGGCGCCGGAGCGGGTCATCTACCTCGGCAGCCTGGCCAAGATCGCCTGCGGCGGCCTGAGGGTCGGCTTCGTGCTGACTCCCCCCGCCCTTCGCAACGGCTTCGCCCAGGCCATGCGGCTGTCGAGCTGGATGGTGAGCCCCCTGCTCATCGAGCTGGCCTGCAAGCTGGTGAGCCAGCGCCAGATCATGCCGCTCATCGAACAACAGCGAAAAATCCTGGCGCGTCGGGGGGAGCTGCTGCGCCACCTGCTGCCGGGGGCCCGCTGGCAGCCGGGTTCCATGCACGCCTGGCTACCGCTGCCCGAGCCCTGGCGCAGTCAGGAGTTCGCCGAGGCGGCCAACGCCCTTGACGTCGGGGTCGCGAGCGGAGAACACTTCGCCGCCGGCCAGTTTGCCGCCCCGCAAGGGGTGCGCCTGAGCCTGAGCCAGCCCGCCACCGACGCCCGCGTCGCCGAGGGGCTGGAGCGCCTCGCCGGGCTGCTGCGCGCGGCGCCCCCCACCAATCCCCTGCTATAGTCTGTGGCCCTGATCCCGAAGGAGTGACCATGCTGCCCGTCCGCCCCGCCCTGCTGCTCGTCACCCTGCTGCTGGGAGGCTGCGCCTCCCCCAGCCATCAGCAGCTGGGCCAGGCCCTGAGTGGTCTGGAAGGGGAGCTGACAAGGCTGGAGGAGGAGCTGGCCGCCATGAACGGGCTCCACTACCAGAAGGCCATAGACGCGCCCCTGGCCCTGCGCCGCTACCTGAACGCCCCCTCCCCCACGGCGGAGGGCCTGGTGCCCGCCCAGAGCCGGCTGCAGGACGGCCCCCTGCTGCGCTACGACTACCGCCTGCCGGCGTCCATGACCCGGCTGCCCACTGACAACCCCTGCCTGCGCTACGAGTTCGAGCTGCGCCACCTGGGTCGCCTCGGCCAGCTCGAGCTCGTCTGGCAGGGAGAGTCGGGGGCCGGGGATCTGCTGATCCGCCAGCGCGACTGCCCCTTCTCCGCCAAAGGGCCCGGCCTGCAGTGAGCCCGCCCCAGATGTGATCAGGGGTTGGCCTGTGGCCAACCCCTGTGTTCATCTACGACTCGATCCGCGAGACTCCGGCATCCGGCATGGCAGCGGGATCAGATCAGACCCCGCACCAGGATCCCGCCGATCAAGAGCGGCGCCACCAGTCGCCAGCACCAGAGCAGGCACAGACGCAGGGCCGGGGAGAGCCCCTCGGGCAGTATGGTCTCCCCCAGCCGCCAGCCCAGCAGCAGGGTCAGCACCAGACCGAACAGGGGCATCATCAGGTTGGAGGTGAGGTAGTCCAGCAGGTCGAAGAGGGTCTTGCCAAACAGGGTGTAGTCGGCCCAGGGACCGAATGACAGGCTGACCGGAATGCCGGAGGCCATGATCAGCAGGGTCAGCACCCGGCAGGCGCCACGGCGCGACCAGCCCCACTCCTCGCAGGTGAAGCGCACCAGGTGCTCCAGCATGGAGATGGAGGAGGAGAGCGCCGCCACCAGCAGCAGCAGGAAGAAGACCACCCCCAGCCCCTGACCGAACGGCAGATGGCTGAACACGGCGGGCATTGTCATGAAGGTGAGCCCTGGCCCGGCAGTGGGGTCTATGCCGGTGGAGGCCAGCGCCGGGAAGATCATCAGCCCCGCCAGCACAGAGATAAGGCTCGCCAGGGTCACTACCCAGACCCCGGAGCGCAGCACCCCTTCGCTATTGGGCAGATAGGCGCCATAGGTGGTGTGCACCCCAAGGCCAATGGAGAGGGAGAAGAAGGCCAGCCCCAGGGCATCCAGCACGCTCTGGCCGGTCAGCATGGAGAAGTCCGGCAGCAGCAGTTGGCGCACCCCGGCCATGGCCCCCGGCATGGAGAGACCCACCCCCACCAGCAGCAGCATCATGATGAAGAGCGCCGGCATCATCCAGCGCAGCGCCCGCTCCACTCCCTTCTGGATGCCTCCCTGCACGAACCACCAGGTGAGCCCGGCGAAGACCAGATGGGTCAGCACAGGCCACCAGGGATGGCTGACATAGCCGTTGAACAGGGCGGTCAGCGCCGAGCCCTCGCCGAGGTTGAGCTTGCCCGCCACAGCCAGCGCCGCATAGCCCACGGTCCAGCCCCCCACCACGCTGTAGAAGCTGTAGATGAAGAAGCCACAGAGGATCCCCATGTAGCCCATCCAGCGCCAGTTCGGCCCCACCAGCTTGTGGAAGGCGCCGAGCACACCGCGCTGGCTGCGGCTGCCGAGCAGGGTCTCCCCCACCAGCACCGCCACCCCCAGGGTGAAGCTGAACAGCAGAAACACCAGCAGGAAGGCGCCGCCGCCATTGGTGGCGGTCACATAGGGAAACTTCCAGATGGCGCCGAGGCCGATGGCGGTGCCGGCCGCCGCCAGCACATGACCGAGACGGGAAGACCACTGAACCTGGCTCATACAACCTCCGGGGAAGACAACATCGAATCGATACTCCATGGGTAAGTGCAACCTGGGTCGCAACGACTGGGTTGCAACAAAAAGGCCGCCCGGGGGCGACCTTTGCAATGAACATTCAGACTGAGTGCGCGTGCAGGGTCACCTCTCTTGCGAGCTGAAAAATCGGCCGAACCGGGCGATGAGGGGTGACATGCTGTGGGTAACCTGGACGCGAAACAGGAGCCACAGCCTAAACCACGGCAAGAGAAGTTGACAGCCAATAGTCCATTTTCACCCGCAAAACAGAATATTTGACAATCTATATGCCGAGTATTGAATCAAAGTTTTGATAAAACTCTATTTCATGGATTTTTCGAGGCAGTCAATACTGCCAGTGAGGATGCCCTGTGTACCCAGGCAACGGGCGGGCCAGGGGCCCACCCGTGCGGCAGGGGTTACAGCAGACCCCGCACCAGTATGCCGCCGATGAGCAGGGGCGCCAGCCAGCGCCAGCAGCCCATCAGCAGGGCGCGCCAGTGCGGTGCCAGCCCCTGGGGCAAGGCCCGCAGGCCCAGCTGCCAGCCCAGCAGCAGGGTGAGCGCCAACCCGAACAGGGGCATCAGCAGGTTGGAAGTAATGAAGTCCAGCAGCTCGAAGATGTTCTTGCCAAACAGGGTCACCTGCGCCCAGGGGCCGAACGACAGGCTGACCGGGATACCCCCCGCCATCACCATGGCTATGATGAGGCTGCAGGCAGCACGACGCGACCAGCCCAGGCTCTCGCAGACGAAGCACTGCAGGTGCTCAAGCAAGGAGATGGCCGAGGAGAGCGCCGCCACCACCAGCAGGGCGAAGAAGACTACCGCCAGCCCCTGGCCGAAGGGCAGTTGCTGGAACACCGCCGGCATCGTCATGAAGGTGAGACCGGGCCCAGCGGCGGGATCGATGCCGGTCGCCGCCAGCACCGGGAAGATCATCAGGCCCGCCAGCACGGCGATCAGGCTTGCCAGCAGCACCACCCAGAGGCTGGAGCGGCCGACCCCTTCGCTGGAGGGCAGGTAGGCGCCATAGGTAGTGTGGATGCCCAGACCAATGGAGAGGGAGAAGAAGGCCAGCCCCATGGCATCGAGCACCCCGGACATGCCGAGCTTGCTGAAGTCCGGCATCAGGAAGTGACGCACCCCGGCCATGGCATTGGGCAGGGTGAGGCCGAAGGCCACCAGCAGCAAGATCATGATGAAGAGGGCCGGCATCATCCAGCGTAGGGTGCGCTCCACCCCCTTCTGCACCCCGCCCTGCACAAACCACCAGGTGAGGGCGGCGAACAGCAGGTGGGTCAGCACCGGCCAGAGCGGATCACCGACGTAGTCGTTGAAGCGGGCGGTCAGCGCGGCACCGTCCCCCTGCCGCAACTCTCCCGCAAGCGCCATGCCGGTGTAACCCAGGGTCCAGCCCCCCACCACGCTGTAGAAGCTGAAGATGAGCAGGCTGCACAAGAGCCCCATGGCGCCGACCCAGCGCCAGCGCTTGCCCATCAACTCACCGAAGGCCCCCACTACCCCGCGCCGGGTCAGGCTGCCGAGCAAGGTTTCCCCCATCAGCACCGCCACCCCCAGGGTGAAGCTGAACAGCAAAAACACCAGCAGGAAGGCACCGCCACCGTTGGCGGCCGTCACATAGGGAAACTTCCAGATAGCGCCGAGACCGACGGCGGAGCCTGCGGCGGCCAGGATATAACCGAGCCGGGATGACCATTGGGACTGCTTCATGGGAACTCCAATCGAGGGGCCCGCCAGCGGGGCCCGAGAAATGGCGCTCAGAGTACGCCCGGAGGCGCGCAATCACTCGGCGTATATCCGATATAAAACTCGGTTTTTAGCATCATTAACCAATAAAATTCGGATAACCCACCAATCGTGCCACAAAATAAAAACCGGAGCGTTTTTGCTCCGGTTCTTGCTGTCATGAGTGTGCGTTTTGGGACTAGATGACCCCCAGCTCCCGCAGCCGCTCCATCAGGTAGCTGTGGGCTGTGTGACGTTCGGAGAGCACCACGTCCGGGCGCGGGTGCAGGAACAGCGGCAAGGAGATGCGGGACTTGGAAGCACTGCCGCCGGTCGGGTTGATGACGCGGTGGGTGGTGGAGGGGTAATAGCCGTGGGAGGCCTCCTGCAACATGTCACCTATGTTGATGATGAGGGTGCCAAAATCGCAGGGCACATCCATCCACTCCCCGTCAGAGCCCTTCACCTGCAGGCCTGGCTCGCTCGCGGCGGGCAAAATGGTCAGCAGATTGATGTCTTCATGGGCGGCGGCGCGGATGGCACCCGGCGCCTCTGTGCCGTCGAACGGCGGATAGTGCAGCACTCGCAGCAGGGTCTTCTGGCTCTCTTCGATCATGGAAGAGAGCGGGCAGCTGTAACGGGCGGCGATGTCCGCCGGGGTGTATTGCTCCACCCAGGAGAGCAGCTCGGCGGCGAGATCGTTGGCGAGGCGGTAGTACTCCATCGCCTGCGCCCTCAGCTCTTCCGGCATCTGGCCCCAGGGGTAGAGGTGGAAGTACTCCTTGATGTCCTTCTGGGTGTTGCCCTTGGCCACCTCGGACACCGAGGGCGGGAAGTAGCCGTCCTGGGTCTCGCGGTTGAACAGGAAATCCTGCTTCTGCTCGCTCATGAAGAAGCGATACCAGTTGTCATAGATGGACTGCACCAGCTCCTTCGGGATGGGGTGGTGGGTCAGCACCCCGAAGCCGGTGGTGCGCAGGGATTCGGTGAAGCGCTCGGCCGCGTCGGGGGAGCGATAATCGACGGTCAGGACTTTCATTGTTTTTGTTACGTGCCAGTTAAAAGTAGGCGCAGTTTACCTTGCCTCCCCCGGCAAGAAAAGGTCGCCGGAAACCCGTTCACAACGGCTTGAAAATAGTGATAAAAGCATCATGATGCTACCCCCTCGCCCGGTGCTTGTCCCGGGCGGGCTTCCTCTTCTAGAATGCCCCACCATCCTTGCTGTCGGAGCCCCTTCATGTCCCCCAAGATCCTGCTGTTGACCCTCCCCCTGCTGCTCGCCGGGTGCAGCTCCCTGTCGGAGGAGGAGTGCCGCGCCATGAGCTGGTACAACCAGGGTTATCAGGACGGGGAGCAGGGCAAGACCCGGACGGCCACCCGCGACTACAAGCAGACCTGCGGGGAGTACGGCCTCAGGGTGGACGAAGACGAGTGGCAGCGCGGCTACGCCAAGGGGCTGGAGCTCTATTGCATCCCCGAGCTCGCCTACAGCAAGGGGCGGGAGGGGAGCGAATACCTGGGGGTCTGCCCCAACGACACCAGCTTCCTCACCCAGTTCGAGCGCGGCCGCAAGGAGTTCCTGCTGGAGCAGCGCCTCGGCGAGCTGCAACAGGAGCTGGAGCGCACCGAGCGCACCATCTATCAACTGGATCAGCAGATCCGGGGCGAGAGCGACAGCAAGCAGCGAGACTACTACCGGGCCCAGCGCGAGCGCGCCATCCGCCACTACGAGGGAGTGCGCCGTGACTACAACCGGATCCGCTTCCCGGATCGGGTGATCCAGTTCTCCTTCGGGAGCTGACAAACAAGGGGCCGCGCAGGCCCCTTTCTGTTGCCCCTCAGGAAGGCAGGACCCAGCGCTGCAGCGCCAGCGCTATGCCGTCTTCGTTGTGATCCGCGGTGACCCTGTCCGCATGGGCCTGGATCTGGGGCGCCGCATTGCCCATGGCCACCGCCAGCCCCACCTGCTCGAACATGCTGATGTCGTTGTTGTTGTCCCCAAAGGCCACCACTTTCTCCATCGCGATTCCCTCCCTCGCCGCCCACTGGGCCAGCCGGTTGCCCTTGCTGCACCCGGGCTGCACCAGCTCCACCGCATAGGGCGCCGCCCAGTCCTGGGTGAAGGGCAGTTGCTGCACCACCTCCCCCACGAAGCGGTGCAGCAGGCCGGGATCCTGATTGAACAGCTCCAGCTTCCAGATGGGCTTTTGCAGCCAGCTGTCGATATCCTCCGCCGGCAGCAGGGAGACCTTGAGGTGATCCGGCTGGTTCGCCGACCAGCGCCGCATCCGGCCCACATGCTCCTCGCAGCCGAGATAGCCTATGCCCCCGTCGAGGTGGAACAGGGCGCCCATCTGCTGCGCCTGCACCTCGGCCAGCAGGGCGGTCAGCGGCGCCACCGCCAGGGGATCCCCGGCCAGGATCCTGCCTTGCGCCGGATCATAGAGGTAGGCGCCGTTGCTGCAGATGAGGGGGGTGTCGAGGGCCAGCTCGTGATGGAAGGGACGGGCCGTCATGAAGTGGCGACCCGTCACCAGCAGCACCTTGATGCCGTGGGCGCGGGCCTGGGCCAGGGCGGCCCGGGTGGCGGACGAGATCTTGTGATCCCGGGTCAGCAGGGTACCGTCCATATCCAAAGCAATGGCCTGAAAACGACTCATATCACCTCCAAGAATGTCGAAACGAATGCGGCACCGTACAATCCCGCGTCCAGCGCAATGGCTTGATAATGACTCATATCACCTCCAAAGACTGAGCATCGCGGGGCGCATGATGAAGGCCTGTGCTGGCCAGGTTCGCCGGGCGACGGGGTAAAAGGGGACAAAGAGCCATACCGTCCCAAACTCGGCGCCGGGATGCAAGCCCCGCCTGCCACCCCGGCGCCAATCTGTGATCCAGCCGCCTCAGCCCGGCTCTGCGCAGGCGGCCAGGGCGCTTCGTCTGTCCGCCCGTCTGCGCAACCCGTAGAAACCGAGGGCACAGATCACGCCGCAGAGCGCCGCCAGATAGAAGGGCCACTCGGTGCCCGCCAGCAGCGCCAGGCTGCCCAGCACCACCGCCAGGATCTCGCTGCCCACCGCCAGGCCGCGGTAGATCCCCATCGCCTGCCCCTGCTGGCTGGCATGGCTGCGGTTGGAGATGGCCACCGAGGTGGCGAGCTCCCCCAGGCTCATGCCGATGCCGGCCGGGATAAAGGTGAGCGCCAGCCCCCACCACTGGGTCGGCAGAATGAACATCAGCATGCCCGCCGCCATCACCAGGTGCCCGACTATGCCAAGGGAGCTGCCGCGCCAGTGCCGGGCAAGCTGCTCCCCCAGCCAGGAACCCAGCATCATGGGCACGCTCACCAGCACGGCGGCCTGCGCCAGCTGCACAGGATCCCAGGCCAGCCGCTCCACCAGCCAGACGTTGAAGTAAGTGAAGTAGAGCTGCACAGCCCCGTAGCTGAGCAGGGTCAGCACGAAGTAGGGCAGCAGGCGAGGTTGCAGCAGCAGCTGGCGGGTCGAGAGGGAGACCAGCTCTTGCTCGGCGGGCGCCGGCGGCCGATTGGGCAACAGCCAGAGCACCAGCAGCAGGTTGCCCACCGTCATGGCTACCGCCAGCCAGGCCGCCAGGCTGTAATCTCCCGACACCACGGCAGCATAGCCCCCTATCATGGGGCCCAGCACCCAGCCCAGGTTCATGCCGATGTTGATGCGGGCGAAGTTGCGCGCCTTGGTCCTGGTGGTGCTCATGTCCGCCGCCATCGCCTGCACTATGGCGATGTCGCCGTTGAAGAAGCCCTCCACCACCCGACTGAGCAGCAAGAGCGGCAGGGAGCGCCAGGCGATCCCCAGGGCCATCAGCACATAACCCGCCAGCACTCCGACCAGGCAGAGGGTCAGCACCGGCTTGCGGCCATGGCGATCCGACAGCTTGCCCAGCCAGGGGGCCCCCAGCAGTTGAAACAGCGGATAGAGCCCCATGATGACCCCGAGCCACACCTTGCGGCTCCAGTCCGACGCTTGTGGCGTCAGCATACCCTGGGCCGGATCCAGCATCAGCGGCGCCAGCACCGGCGAGGGCAGACTGAAGCCCGCCACCGCCAGGGTCACCGTCATCACCAATACCCAGAGGGTCGCCTGTCCCTTGATCCCTTCCATCTCCGCCTCATTAAATAAAGTCATTGGTTTATTTATACTGCAAAGGGAGCGGTATTAAGTAAAGTGAATTATTGATTTAAATGAGGCCGCTGCCCATAATGACCGCACGCATACCAAAATCGGCGCGAACCGCTTCCGCTCAATATGCCGCACCTGTCGACAACGAGATCCACCCCATGAACGCCAGCACCGACAAGATCCTCTATCTGCTTAAGACTCACGGCCCCCAGAGTGCCGCCGCGCTGGGGGAGCAGTTGCAGATGACCTCCATGGGCGCCCGCCAGCATCTGACGGCGCTGGAGGCTGACGGCTGGGTGGGCTTTAGCGACGAGGCGCGGGGCCGAGGTCGCCCGATACGGCTCTGGCACCTGACCGAGCAGGCCTGGCAGCGCTTCCCCGACACCCACAGCGAGCTGACCCTGCAGCTTATCGACGACGTGCAGCAGCTGTTTGGCGAGAGCGGCCTGGATCAACTGATCGCGCGGCGGGAGCAGCAGATGCTGAGCCGTTATCAGGCCAGGCTGACCCAGCCGGCGCTGGCGGATCGGCTGGCCGCGCTCAAGGAGCTGCGCAGCCGGGAAGGCTATATGGCGGACATGAGCCAGGAGGAGGATGGCAGCTGGTTATGGTGGGAGAGTCACTGCCCCATCTGCGCCGCGGCGCGGGCCTGTCGGGGATTTTGCAGGAGCGAGCTGGCGCTGTTTCGCCAGTTGCTGGCACCGGCCGGGGTGGAGCGGGAGCAGTACCTGCTGGAGGGGGACAGGCGCTGCCTCTATCGCATCCGGCCGCCGCAGGCCTGAGGATGCCAGAGCGCAAAAACAACAAAGCAGGCGCCGGGATGCCTGCTTTGTTGCCTTCGGGGAGGGGATGCTCTCGTTCCAGCCCGTCGTTTCCCGATAAGGTCGGACGGCTGATGGGGTTGTTGACCCGGTAAGGTCCTTCACCACAGAGGCCTGGTCGGGCATCTGTCTTGCCACCGGAAGATGAAACCATGGTACTCCTGCCGGTGCGGTGAGTGGTTGTGAAGTAGTAGGTATTTTCAGTTGTTTTTGCAATAGTTCACCCTTAATCTAGGAAAAATGAATCAGTAATTGCAACGAGGAACGGAGAATGCTGAAACTTGATCGCATAGACAGGCATATTCTGGAGTTGATGCAGGAGAATGGCCGCATCAGCAACCTGGAGCTGGCCGAACTGGTCGGGCTCTCCCCCTCTCCCTGCTCGCGCCGGGTCAAGGCGCTGGAGGACGCCGGTCTCATCGATACCCACGTCACCCTGCTCAACGCCCGCCAGCTGGGACTCACCCTCACCGCCTACATTCACATCTCCATGGACAGGCACACCCCCGAGCGGTTCGAAAACTTCGATCGGGCCATCCAGGAGCTGCCCGAGGTGCTCGAATGCGACCTCATCACCGGCAATGACGCCGATTACCAGCTCAAGGTGGTGGTGCGGGACATGGAGCACTACCAGCACTTCCTGCTGGACAAGCTGACCCATATCTCCGGGGTGACCGGGGTGCGCTCCAGCTTCGTGCTGCGCCGCATCAAGCACAAGACGGCGCTGCCCCTCAACCACCTGGGCTGACAGCCCGGCACCTGGGCTGAGGGCCAGAGGCGCAAAAAGCAAGAGGAGGCCCAGGCCTCCTCTTTGTCGTCTCTGATGTCAGGGAGTGACAGGGTCAGACGCCGACCTGGCTGACGTCCTGCACCTGCAACAGCCAACCGGCCTGCTCCTGCTGGGGTTCACCGCTCAGTCGCAACCGCTCCCCCTCTGACACCCACTGCCCCTCGGGCAGGGAGACCAGCAGGCTCTCGCTGCCGTTGTCGAACACCCAGCGATCTTCGCCAAGCGACTCAATCAGATAACCTTCCATCTCCACTCTGGACTCGGCTTGCCAGGACGGCGCAACGGAATCACGGCTCTCGATGAAATCCCCCTGAACACCAAAACTGGCCAGCCCCCACAGAATGGAGAGCCCGACGATGGATGACTGCATCTCTCTCTCCTCTCATGAAACTGTGGGGCCAGTATGGAAAGGGAAGCATGAGTGCACCATGAACAAGGCCGCAAAGTGCAGGCGAGATCGCGAAAAAAACCGGCCAAGGGGCCGGCTGTGTCATTTTATGGCGTCTGGATCACACTATTTGGCGGCTTCCTCTGCCATTCGAACCGCCCTTGGCTTATTCGTCCACATGGCCAGGCCGCGGTGATCCGCGCAAATCCCCTCGTCAGTGACGGCCCGAACCCGGACCCCGTCCTTGCAGAGGGCCTGCCAGGCATCGGCATCGTCGATCTGCAGCTCGGAGCGGGGATAGGAGGTGTCGGCGCAGCCACCGAGCAGCAGAACAAGCAAGGGTAACCAGGGTTTCATCGGATGGCTCCAGGCAAGAAGGGAGAGAGATCAGCGCCCGAGCTGGGTCGCCACGCGATCGCAGAGTCGCTTGAGCTCGGCCAGCTCGGCATCGGCCAGATCCACCTGATTGCGCAAGTTGTCAGCCAGACAACACTCCCTGACTCCCTGCTGCAGCTGGCGTCCCGCCTCGGTCAGGCGGATGCATTTTTGCCGCTCGTCTTCGCTGGAGACGGTGCGGGTCAGCCAGCCCTTGCTCTCCAGCCGCTTGACGATGGGGGTCAGGGTGCCCGCGTCCAGGCCGGTTTCCTGGCCAATCTCCTTGAGACTGACCTCGTCCCGCGCCCAGAGCGACAGCATCACCAGGTACTGGGTGTAGGTGAGATCCAGCTTGTCCAGCAGCGGCCGATAGGCGCGCATCACCGCATTGGAGGCACTGTAGAGGGCAAAACAGACCTGCTTTTTCAATTCACTCATGGGGCACCTCGCTGACGACTGGGGCCAGTATACCCCAGGACAACTGACGCCTGAATAATTTGCACGCAAAACAGTTGTCACCCCGCCTTTTCGGGTTTAACCTGATTTTAGTTTGCACACAAATAGAATGCCGCGCCGCCGCCTCTGCCCCCAGGCTGGCGAGGCGCCGACGGCCCCCAACCTCGCTGGAGAAAGACCATGACCCCGATCAGCCATCAGATCCAACTGCTGCGCCGCCCCACCGGCCTGCCCGCCAAGAGCGACTTTATCTTGAAGGAGGTGCCCCTGCCCGCGCTTCAGGAGGGAGAGGTACAGGTGGCCAACCAGTGGCTGTCGGTGGACCCTTATATGCGTGGTCGCATGAGCGAGGCCAAGAGCTATGTGCCCCCCTTCCCCCTGAACGGCCCCCTCGACGGCGGCGCCATCGGCACTGTGCAGGCCTCCCGTCACCCCGACTTCAAGGCGGGTGATCAGGTGAGCAGCATGCTGGGCTGGCGGGATGCCTTCGTCGCCAGGGGGGAGCAGCTGACCCGGTTGCCCGCCACGGCGCTGCCGTCCCAACTCTTCCTCGGCGCCCTCGGCATGCCGGGCATGACCGCCTGGGCGGGCTTGCACAAGGTCGCCCGCCTGCAGGCTGGTGAGACCCTGCTGGTCTCGGCCGCCTCAGGCGCGGTCGGCACCATGGCGGTGCAGCTCGCCAAGCGGGCCGGTGCCCGGGTGATCGGCTCCACCGGCTCGGCCGACAAGGTCGCCTACCTCAAGACGCTCGGCGCGGATGCGGTGATCAACTATCGGGAGACGCCGGATCTCGACGCCGAGCTGGCCCGCCTCGCTCCGGAAGGCATTCAGGTCTATTTCGAGAACGTGGGGGGCGCCATGCTGGACGCGGCCCTCAACAACATGGCGCTGCACGGGCGCATCGTCCTGTGCGGCCTCATCGAGCAGTACAACAGCAATGGCCAGGGGAGCGGCCCGCGTAACCTCTCCCAGATGATCCGCAAGCGCATCCTGATGCAGGGGCTGCTGGTCTCCGATCACTGGCAGCACTACGGGGAGTTCCTGGCCGAGGCCATCCCCGCCTTCGAGGCCGGCGCCCTGCAGGCCGAGGAGACCATCAGCGAGGGGCTGGCCAGCATGCCGCAGGCCTTTATCGGGCTGTTCGAGGGCCGCAACACCGGCAAGATGCTGGTCAGGCTGGGCTGACAAGCGGCCCGCCCCGGCCTTTATCGACGATGGGCACAGCTACGGCAAGAGGTCGATCAGGCTGGACTGACGGACAGCCACGCACCGGGGAGCCTCATTCCCCGTTTCTACCATCTGCCTGGTAGATGCGATATCGCGATAGCCATCTGATTGGCAGATAGAGAAACGGCAAGATCCCGCGCCCCCAGGCTCCTCCAGCGGCGACTTGCGAAACGAGCCCATCCGTCCTAAGGTGGGCCCGTTTTTTATGGTGCCATCCAGTTTTTGCAAGGAGCTCTTCTTATGTCTACGCTCTATCCCCGCGTCGGGGTCGGTGTCATCCTCGTCAATCATCAGGGCCAGGTGCTGCTTGGCAAGCGCAAGGGCAGCCACGCCCCCTACTGGTCCATCGCTGGTGGTCATCTGGAGCTTGGCGAGAGCTTCGAGTCGGCGGCCATCCGGGAGGTGGCAGAGGAGACAGGTTTTCTCATCACCAACCCCAGCGTCATTGCCGTCACCAACAACCTGGAGACCTGGCGCGAGAGCGGACTGCACTACATCTCTGTCACCCTGCTGGCCGAGGTGGAAGGGGAGGCGCAACTGCTGGAGCCGGACAAGTGCGAGGGCTGGGTCTGGTGCGATCCCCGCGCGCTGCCCGAACCCCACTTCGATGCCAGCCGCCAGTCCATCGCCTGCTGGCTGGCCGGGCGCTGCTACTTGCCACAACCAGACCAGCCGACAGCGTGACCATCGCTTGCCAGCTGGCCGATCGCTGTTACTTGCCACAACCAGACCAGCCGACCTAATCCCCATCCCCTGCCAGCTGGCCGGGCGCTGTTACTTGCCACAACCAGGCCAGCCGACCTAATCCCCATCGCCTGCTGGCTGGCGGGGCGCTGCTATCTGCCTCAGCCGACAGAGTGACCATCCCCTGGTGGCTGGCCGATCACTGCTACTTGCCGCAACCAGGCCAGCCGACCTAATCACCATCCCCTGCTGGCTGGCCGGACGTTGCTACTTGCCACAGCCACATCAGCGTGAATTGTCATAAAAAAGTCATCGCTTTGTCATATCATCTCGCCCATCAACGATGACAACGGGGAGTGAGTGGTGGGACAGGTATTCCTTCAATTTCTGTGGCTTGGCTGCATCAGTTTCGGCGGGCCGGCCGCCCATATCGGCTACTTCCAGCGCACCTTCGTCCAGCGCCTGGGCTGGCTGAGCCAGGCCGAGTTTGCCCAGTTGCTGGCCCTGTGCCAGCTGTTGCCGGGACCCGCCTCCAGCCAGCTCGGCCTCGCCATCGGCCGCCAGCGGGCGGGCCTTGGGGGCGCGCTTGCCGCCTTTGCCGGCTTCACCCTGCCCTCCTTCCTGCTGTTGCTGGCCGCCGCCATCGGCCTCGGGCAGCTCGGCAACAACCTCTGGCTGGATGCCGCCCTGCACGGCCTCAAGCTGCTGGCGCTGGTGGTGGTGGCGGATGCCGTGCTCACCATGAGCCGCCAGTTCTGCAAGACGGCGCTGCAACAGGGGGTCATGGTGGCGACCACCGCCGCCCTCTGGTGGCAGCCTGGCCTGCTGACCCAGCTGGGCATGCTGCTGGGGGCGGCCCTGCTCTGCGCCTACCGTGAGCAGAGCGAGCCGGCGCAGGCCCCCTCAAAGGATCTGGCTCACCAACCCCACTGGCCTACCCTGCTGCTGTTTGCCCTGCTGTTTGTCGGCCTGCCGCCGCTGGCCCAGGGTCCCGCCAGCCAGCTGGTCGCGGACTTCTATCGGGCGGGCAGTCTGGTGTTCGGCGGCGGCCACGTGGTGCTGCCCCTGTTGCAGGAGAGCGTCGGCCACAGCCTCAGC
Organism: Aeromonas sp. S16(2024); assembly: GCF_041403065.1. Classification (NCBI taxonomy): domain Bacteria; kingdom Pseudomonadati; phylum Pseudomonadota; class Gammaproteobacteria; order Aeromonadales; family Aeromonadaceae; genus Aeromonas; species Aeromonas sp. S16(2024). Next base: position 56,921 of record NZ_JBGLQX010000012.1, read on the forward strand.
CAGCAACAATTCCTGACCGGCTACGGCCTGGCTCAGCTGGTGCCCGGCCCCATGTTCACACTGGCCAGCTACCTCGGCGCCCAGCTGTTGCCCGCCGCGCCGCTGGCGGGCGCCCTGCTGGCAACCCTCGCACTATTTTTGCCGGGCTTTTTGCTGCTGTGGGCCCTGGGCCCCTGCTGGCAAAGCTGGCTGGCCCACCCCAGACTGGCGGGGGCTGTGGCCGGCATCAACGCCGCCGTGGTGGGGCTGCTGCTGGCCGCCCTCTATCAGCCGGTGTGGCAGAGCGCCGTGCTGGCCCCGGCCGATCTGGCGCTGGCCGCCGTCGCCTTCTATCTGCTGCGCGTCATCAGGCTGCCCATACTGGCGCTCGCCGCCCTGCTGGTGGGGGCCAGCCTGCTGCTGATCTGAGGGCCAACCAGGACCCCATAAAAAATGGCGCCTCCGCAAGCGGAGGCGCCATTTTTCGTTTCTGACACTCTCAGGCGTCCGTATCGGGTTCGAAGTCCAGGCTCAGGCTGTTGACGCAGTAGCGCTGGCCTGTCTCGGTCGGCCCGTCCGGGAAGACGTGCCCCAGGTGGGAGCCGCACTGGCTGCAGGTGATCTCCACCCTTGCCATGCCGTGGCTGCGATCTTCTGTGTAGGTCACTGTCCCCTCGATGGCCCGATCGAAGGAGGGCCAGCCGCAGCCGGAGTCAAACTTGGCATCTGCATGGAACAGTACGCCCTTGCAGCAGACGCAGAGGTAGTCACCGCTCTTGCGATTGTGCAGCAGGGCGCCGCTGTAAGGGCGCTCTGTGCCCTTCTCCCAGCAAACGTGAAACTGTTCGGCACTCAATTTGCTGCGCCATTGCTCGGGATTGTTGCTGCTCATATTAACCCCTTGCCAAACATGACACTGCTCGGCTCTCAGTATTCAACTTGTTGCACCATTGCTCGGGATTGTTGCCGTTCATACCGACTCCTTGCCATTTATCACGGCGCCCAGCATACCCACTCGGACGCCCCGACTCTACCCCGCCAGCGGGAACTGTGATCCCGTTGGCAACACGGCGGCAACATCCGGCGTGGCGACCACCCCTTCCTTGGCCAGCGCCACCGCCGGCAGCGAAACCCGCTCCAGCAATTTGAGGGAGTGGGCACGCCCCACCGCCACCTGCCGCTTGATGTCGTCCGGCAGGAAGGGCAGGCCGTCGTTGGTGGCGGTGTCTATGGTCTGGATCCACTCCAGCCCTTCCCCCGGCGGCGGCAGGCGGAACTGGATGTCGTAGTCGCTGGCGTTGAACAGCACGTACCAGCGCTCCCCGCCGCACGCCAGCATGCCGATGTCCATGGCGAACGCCTGCCCCATGGGAGCGTGCCAGTCCTGATCGGTGAGCTGATGGCCATCGGGGTGATACCAGTTGACGCTGTGGCAGCTGGTCGAGGCGCCGTTCCAGCTATCGTCGCTCAGTTGCAGGTTGGCGAAGACCCCCGACTCCGCCCGCAGCGCCATCATCTGACGGGTGAAGGCGAGCAGCCGTTCATCCTCGGGGCGCAGCTGCCAGTTGACCCAGCTTATCTGGTTGTCCTGGCAGTAGGCGTTGTTGTTGCCAAGCTGGCTGCGGCCCATCTCGTCCCCGGCCAGGAAGTGCGGCGTGCCCTGGGAGAGCAGCAGGGTGGCAATGAGGTTGCGCTTCTGCTGCTGGCGCAGGTTGTTCACTCTGGGGTCCAGGGTCGGCCCCTCCACCCCGTGGTTGTAGGAGAGGTTGTTGCCGTGGCCGTCTCTGTTGTCCTCGCCGTTGGCCTGGTTATGGCGCTGGTTGTAGGAGACCAGATCCTCCAGGGTGAAGCCGTCGTGATAGCAGAGGTAGTTGACGCTGGTGTGGGGGGAGCGCCAGTTCTTCGGGAAGAGATCCCGCGACCCCGCCAGCCGGGTGGCGAAGTCTCCCATCTTGCCCGCATCGCCGCGCCAGAAGGCGCGTACCGTGTCGCGATAGCGGTCGTTTATCTCCAGCCACTGGCTCGGGAACTGGCCGAGGCGATAGCCGAAGGGGCCTATGTCCCAGGGCTCGGCAATCAGCCTCACCCGCGCCAGCACGGGATCCGCCAGCAGGGCCTTGAAGAAGGCGCTCATGGGATCGAACTCCCCCGCCTCCCGCGCCAGGGTGACCGCCAGATCGAAGCGGAAACCATCCACCTGCATCTCGGTGACCCAGTAGCGCAGGGCATCGAGCACCAGTCGCAGGCTGTTGGGGTGATCCAGGTTGACGCTGTTGCCGCAGCCGGTGACGTTGGCGTGGCGCTGGTAGTCAGGGCCATGGGCCCCGGTCTCGAAGGCGTAGTAACCCGCGTTGTCGAACCCCTTGAGGGAGAGCATGGGGCCGTCGACACCGGATTCGGCGGTGTGGTTGTAGACCACGTCCAGTATCACCTCGAGCCCGACCCGGTGCAGCTCGCGCACCATGGTCTTGAACTCGGTCACCGCCTCCCCCGCACCATAGCGCGGCTCGGGGGCGAAGAAGGCGATGGGGTTGTAGCCCCAGTAGTTGGTGAGGCCAAGCTGCTCCAGGCGGGGCTCCGACATGAAGGCGGCCACCGGCATCAGCTGCACCGAGGTGACCCCGAGAGAGAGCAGGTGTTCGATCATCAGCGGGTGACTGACCCCCAGATAGGTGCCCCGCAGCGCCTCGGGCACCCCGGGATGCTGGCGGGTGAAGCCCTTGACATGGGTCTCGTAGAGCACCACCCGCTCGGGCGGGATCCCGGGCTTGCCGACCCCCTGCCAGTCGAAGGCATCGTCCACCACCACCGACTTGGCCACCATGGCCGCGCTGTCCCCCTGATAGAGATCGTCATCCCAGCGGGTCGCCCGGCTGAGCGCCCTGGCATAGGGGTCGATCAGCAGCTTGTCGGGGTCGAACAGCATGCCCTCCTGGGGCATGCCATGAACCCGGTAGCCGTAACGCTGACCGGCCCGCACCCCGCGCACATAGCCGAATCTGTATTGGCCGCGCCGGCCGGGCAGGGCCAGCCGGACCAGCTCCTGCTCCTGCTCGTCGAACAGACAGAGCTCCACCTTGTCCGATTGGGGGGCCCAGACACAGAAGTGGCAGCCTGCCTCGTCGAGCCGGGCTCCCAGCGGGTAGTCCACCCCATTTTCCATTACAAACATCAGGACTCCTGTTTGATGAACAAGGTCGCGAGCGGCGGCAAGTCCAGCACTATGCTGTGCGCCATCCCCTGCCATGGGGTCGGCTCGGCGACGAAGGCCAAACCCACATCATAGTTGCTGCCCCAGTAATGCTCGCTGTCGGTGTTGAGCACCACGGCATAGCGGCCCGCCGCTGGCACCCCGAGGCGATAGGCGAGGCGCGGCACCGGGGTGAAGTTGGAGGCGATCACCACAGGATTGGCCCCCTGCTTGTCGGCGCGCAGCCAGGCGAAGATGCTGTTGTCGGCATCGTTGTGATCCAGCCAGCGGAAGCCGCCGCGCTCATAATCCGCCTGATACAAGGCAGCTTCATGACGATAGAGCCGGTTGAGATCGCGGATCAGGCGCTGCTGGCCGCCGTGCTTGGGGAATTGCAGCAGGTGCCAGGGCAGTTGGGCATCGTGATTCCACTCGTTGCTCTGGGCGATCTCGGTGCCCATGAAGTTGAGCTTCTTGCCCGGATGGCCATACATGAAGCCCATGTAGGCCCGCAGGTTCGCGGCCTGCTGCCACTCGTCCCCCGGCATCTTGTAAAGCAGGGAGTGCTTGCCGTGCACCACCTCGTCGTGGGACAGGGCCAGGATGAAGTTCTCGTCATAGTGATAGACCATGGAGAAGGTCATCTCGTTGTGGTGATAACGGCGGTGGATAGGCTCCTTCTGCATGTAGCTCAGGGTGTCGTGCATCCAGCCCATATTCCACTTGAAGCCAAACCCGAGGCCACCGAGGAAGGTGGGTTTGGAGACACCGGCGAAGGCGGTGGACTCCTCGGCTATGGTCATGGTGTGGGGATACTTGCCGTATACCTCCTCGTTGGTCCACTTGAGCAGGCTGATCGCCTCGTAGTTGTGGTTGCCCCCGTCGATGTTCGGCACCCACTCACCGGCGTTGCGGGAATAGTCCAGATAGAGCATGGAGGCCACCGCATCCACTCGCAGGCCGTCGATGTGGAACTTGTCGAGCCAGAACAGGGCGCTCGCCACCAGGAACTGGCGCACGTTGTTGCGACCGAAATCGTAGATGTAGGAGTTCCAGTCCGGGTGCCAGCCACGGCGCGGATCCTCGTACTCGTAGAGCGGGGTGCCGTCGAAGCGGGCGAGACCATGGGCATCCGCCGGGAAGTGTGCCGGCACCCAGTCGAGGATGACGCCTATGCCGGCCTGGTGGCAGGCGTCGACGAAATGCTTGAAGTCATCGGCACTGCCGTAGCGACTGGTGGGGGAGAACATGCCCACCGGCTGATAGCCCCAGGAACCGCTGAAGGGGTGCTCGGAGACCGGCATCAGCTCGATGTGGGTGTAGCCCATCTCGGTGACATAGTTGACCAGCTCCACCGCCAGCTCGCGCCAGTTCAGGCTGTCGCCGTTGGGGTGACGCTTCCAGGAGCCCACGTGCAGCTCGTAGATGGAGAGCGGCTGCTCCCGCTTGTCGTTGCGCTGGCTCTCGCGCCAGGCGGCATCCTGCCACTGGTACTGCTCGTGGTCGTGGATGACGGAGGCGAACGACGGGTACTGCTCGCAGTAGAAGCCGACCGGATCGCTCTTGTGGGGCAGCCGATGGCCGGCCGGATCTTTGAGTTCGAACTTGTAGCGATCCCCGGCCTTGAGGCCCGGCACGAACAGCACCCAGTGACCGCACTGGCTGCGCTGCATGGGGTGGCGACGGCCATCCCAGAAGTTGAAATCGCCGATCAGGCTCACGGCCGTGGCGCTCGGCGCATAGACGGCGAAGCGCACCCCCGCCACCTGCTGGCCGAGGTGCTCCACGGTGCGCAGCTGCGCGCCCAGGGTGTGATAGAGGTTTTCCGGCTGGAAGCTCAGCTCGGCCAGGCCTTCCCAGGCGGCAGCCTGGAATTGATAGGGGTCGATGGATTCGGCACTGGCATCGGCGTAGCTGGCGATCAGCTGGTAGGGGAAGGGATTCTTGCGGCGAGTGAAAACAGTTTCAAAAAGGCCCGCTTCGTCGGCGGAGGTCAGGGTGGCAACTATCTTGCCTGACTTGAGGTCCCTGACCCGGACCTCGAGCGCATCGGGCAACCAGGCCGTCAGTTTCAGGCCTGCCCCATCCGGATTGGCCTGCAGGCCTAGATGGGAGAAGGGATCGGCACAGCGGGCGGCAACCAAACGTTCAACGGGCATCGACATTTCCTTTCATGGCTGAACATCCGCTCCAGCCTGGGCCGAAGCGGATGAAAGTGAGTCACATGTTGACAGCAGGGGCTCAACGACTGGCCTCGTCACGGGCCTGGCTCATCTTGCCCGCCAGCGTCTTGAGCGCCTCATCGGCAAAAATATCTTCCAGATCCTTTGAAAGCTTGCGACGCCAGTTCGGGTATTCGTAACTGGTGCCCGGCACGTTGACCGGCTTGTCCATCTCCAGCCAGTCTTCCAGCTGGGTACTGAACAGGGCACAGCTGCCGCGGGACATATGCAGTTGCAGGCCATGGTTGAGTTCGGTGTTCATCCCGACCCAGTTCACGTCATGGCTGATGTTGCCAGAGATGACCCCATGGGCATGCAGGCTGTCAAGGATCCGCTGCTTGGCCTGGTGGCGATCAGCATACAGGGTCTTGAGTACCTCTTCATCCGGGTACAGGCCCAGCTCGCGGCCCAGCGCCAGATCGTCGCAATGCCAGAAGCCCTTCAGGGTCGGCATGTCGTGGGTGGTCAGGGCCGACATCGCCTGCTCGGTGTAGTGGGCCGGGGAGATGAAACCGCCGTCGTCCTTGGAGCGCTCGAAGAAGAACACCTTGTAGGAGTGAACCCCGTTCTCTTTGAGGGTGACGTCTATCCCTTCCGGCACGGTGCCGAGATCTTCACCGATCAGCAGGCACTGGTTACGGTGGGACTCGAGGGCAAGTATCCCCAGCAGGTCGTTGACCGGATAGTAGATGTAGGCGCCCTTGGCGGCGGACGCTCCGGGCGGAACCCACCACAGGCGCAGCAAGGCCATCACGTGGTCGATGCGCAGCGCGCCGCAGGCACGCATGTTGGCGCGGAACAGATCCACCATGGGCTGATAGGCCGCCTCGAACAGCTGGTTCGGGTTCATCGGGGGCAGGCCCCAGTTCTGACCGAGGGGGCCCAGGATGTCGGGCGGCGCACCGACCGAGGCCTTCGGGCAGTAGAGATCCCGGTTGGCCCAGATCTCGGTGGAGCCTTCGGAGACGCCCACCGCCAGATCCCGGTAGATCCCCATCACCATGCCGGCCGCCTTGGCGCGGGCATCGGCTTGCGCCAACTGCTCATCGGCCAGGAACTGCAGGTAGAGGTAGAAATTCACGTCCTGTTGGTGTTCGGCCATCCAGGCCGCCACTTCCGGGTTGTGGTAATCGCGGAAGGCATCCGGCCAGACCGGCCAGCCCCAGGCGTTCTCACCCTTGCCATAGAAGTGGGCCTGCAGAGCATCGAAGGCGGCCTGCTGTTGCAGGCTGTCGCCACCGGCGGCAACGAAGGCATCGAAGGCGGCCTGACGCTCGGCACTGAAGCTGGCTTCATCGAACACCTGACGCAGCATGCCGATCTTGGTCTCGATGACGCCGGTGTAATCCACGTTCTCCTTGGCCCGCAGGGAGGCCAGATGCTGCTGGAAGGCCGGGCTCGCCACATCGGCCTTGAGCCGCTCGTTGGCAAGAAACTCGGGCACGGCTTCCACGTTGATGTAGGCCACGTTGAGCCAGCGACGGGAAGAGGGGCTGTAGGGGCTGGCACTCTCGGGATTCGCCGGATAGAGGGCGTGGATGGGGTTCAGCCCCACGAAGTGGGCTCCCCAGGCTGCGGCCTTCTCGACCAGCTGGCCAAGATCGCTGAAATCACCTATGCCCCAGTTGTGGCGGCTGCGCAGGCAGTAGAGCTGCACGCTCGGGCCCCACACCTTGCGGCCGTTGGCAATCGGCGCCTGCTTGTAGCAGGACTTGGGTGCGACGATGAGGCGCATGGTGGCGAGCGGCTCGTCGTTGCCCTCTTCCAGCAGCACCAGCTGGTGATAGCCGAGCTCCGGCTGCACATCCAGCGCGACCCTATAGGCCTGGCACTCCATCTCTTCAAATTCGGCGACGCCGACCAGCTCCCCTTCGATGGGGGTCAGCTGGCCGGACAACAGGGCACCCTGCTCCAGCACTATCTGCCAGTGGAGGGCGTCATTGACGAACTCTATGGGCAGACGAACCTCGAGGCTGATGGGCTCACCACTGCGCACCACCATCACGGGGTCCAGAGGCCGCAACCAGTGCTGACGGTGCTCCTGCTCCAGCTGCTCGGTCAGGGCGGCCTCGTCGTCGACGCGGTAGCCCATGGCGCCCAGCATGGCGGCCTTGCTCTCTTCGGATACCTGGGCCGGGTGGCCCCAGGCATCAACATACTCACTGGCGATACCTTTGGCGGCAGCCAGCTGTTCAATCAGGGTGGTCATAGTTTGAGAATTCCCGCTGTGGATTCTATCTACACTATTTGTGATTAATTTTTATGGGTGGTACTTGAACAGTGGCTCTTTGGCCATGCTAAACCGCGCACATTTTTACATATCTCCCCGGCCGGATGTGTGACCGGGCAGGCACTATTGTTGATCTCTGCGACCGGATCCGCTGATGATGCATTCGACAAAAGTTGGTAGCCAGTTACATAAAACGAAAATAAATTTCACAGTTTTTCATGATATAGCGCAATTTCGCGCAGATTGTTGGTTGACTCACCGGTGAGTTCTAGTAAATTTACAAACGGAATTTTCTTTGACTACTGAACAGTTAGGTAACCAATTATGACTATCAAAGTAGGTATTAACGGTTTTGGCCGTATCGGTCGTTTCGTTTTCCGTCTGGCCGCTGAGCGTGCTGACATCGAAGTGGTTGGTATCAACGACCTGATCGACGTTGACTACATGGCTTACATGCTGAAGTACGATTCAACTCACGGTCGTTTCAAGGGCACCGTTGAAGTTAAAGACGGCAACCTGATCGTTAACGGCAAAACCGTACGTGTTACCGCTGAACGTGACCCGGCAAACCTGAAATGGGATGCCATCGGTGTTGACGTTGTTGCCGAAGCTACCGGTCTGTTCCTGGACGACGCCACTGCTCGCAAGCACATCGCTGCCGGTGCCAAGAAAGTCGTACTGACCGGCCCGTCCAAAGACGCTACCCCTATGTTCGTCATGGGTGTTAACGATTCTACCTACGCTGGCCAGGACATCGTTTCCAACGCTTCCTGCACCACCAACTGCCTGGCCCCGATCGCCAAGGTTCTGAACGATACCTTCGGTATCGAATCCGGCCTGATGACCACCGTCCACGCTACCACTGCTACCCAGAAGACCGTTGATGGTCCGTCTGCCAAAGACTGGCGCGGTGGCCGCGGTGCGGCTCAGAACATCATCCCGTCCTCTACCGGTGCAGCCAAGGCTGTTGGCGTTGTTATCCCGGAACTGAACGGCAAACTGACCGGTATGGCTTTCCGCGTACCGACTCCGGACGTGTCCGTTGTTGACCTGACCGTCAACCTGAAGAAAGCTGCCACCTACGCAGAAATCTGCGCAGCCATGAAAGCAGCCTCCGAAGGCTCCATGAAGGGCGTACTGGGCTACACCGAAGATCAAGTGGTTTCCACCGACTTCCTGGGTGAGCGTCAGACCTCCGTGTTCGATGCCAAGGCTGGTATCGCACTGAACGACAAATTCGTTAAAGTCGTATCCTGGTACGACAACGAAATGGGCTACTCCAGCAAGGTTCTGGACCTGATCGCTCACATCTCCAAGTAATTTGGGATGCGCAATCGCGTAGCTTGAAAAAAGGCGGCCATTGGCCGCCTTTTTGTATTCTGGATCTGCCGACCTCTTTCTTGAATGTGCGCGAGCACAGGAGTCTCCATGCAACCGACACGTACTCTGACAGCCCACTGTACCCTCAGCCACCCCGCTGATGGCCAGCCTCTGCTGACCATCAACAACGAGCATGCCAGGGCGGAGATCAGCCTGTTTGGCGCCCATGTACTGCGCTACCAGCGCCACGGCGAACCCGCCTCGCTCTGGCTCAGCGACAAGGCAGTGCTGAATGGCAGCAAGCCGATTCGGGGCGGCATCCCCCTGTGCTGGCCCTGGTTCGGCCCCTCCCCCGCTCGCGTCGGCAGCGGCAAGCCGGCCCATGGCTTCGCCCGCACCAGCCTGTGGACCCTGGATGGTGTCTCCGATCACGGGGATGGCACCCTGGTCCATCTGTCTCTGCGTGACAATGAGTCAACCCGTGCCCTCTGGCCCCACGCCTTCGAGCTGGAACTGGATGTGCTGGTGGGCAAGGAGCTCTCCCTGGTTATGACCACCCGCAACACCGGCAAGACGCCCCTCACCTACAATGCGGCCCTGCACACCTATCTGCAGATAAGCCGCCCAGAGGCCGTCAGCGTGACCGGCCTGGGTGAGCCTTATGCCGACAAGCTGACGGGTCAGGATGGGCAGCAGCAGGGCGCTCTGACGCTCACAGCTGCCATTGATCGGGTCTACCACCAAGCCGAGGCCATGGTGATGGTCAAGGATGGCGATCGCACCACTAAAGTGGTGAGCGGCAACAACGACAGCGTCGTGGTCTGGACCCCCTGGCTGGAAGGGGCCACCGCCATGGCGGACATGAGCGACGACGGCTACCGCACCATGCTCTGTGTCGAGGCAGCCATAACCGCTGACGCCGGCATCACTGTTGTACCGGACGAGGAGCACAGCTTCTCCACCGTGATCATCTGAGCCCGGGGCAGGCGATGAGGGCTATCACTCCAGCCTCTGTGTCGAGGCAGCCATCACCGCCGACGCTGGCATCACTGTTGTACCGGACGAGGAACACAGCTTCTCCACCGTGATCATCTGAGCCCGCGGGGCGGGCGATGAGGGCTATCACTCCAGCCTCTGTGTCGAGGCAGCCATCACCGCCGACGCCGGCATCACTGTGGCGCCTAACGAGGAGCACAGCTTCTCTACCGTGATCATCTGATCTTCGTCTTCGCGAAACCCATAACGAAAGAGGGCACCCCAACGGGTGCCCTCTTCTATTCAGCCTTTCTATTCAACTCTTCGCACACTCAGGCGTTACCTTGAGTCTTGAGCTTGAGCTCGGCGGCGAAGTTCAGCATGCGATCCAGCGGGATCAGCGCCTTCACCCGCAACTCCTCGTCCACCAAAATCTCGTGACGCTCGGCGCCATCGGTCAGAGCCTCCTTGATCGCCACCAGGCCGTTCATCGCCATCCAGGGACAGTGGGCGCAGCTACGGCAGGTGGCGCCATCGCCACCGGTCGGTGCCTCCACCATCTCCTTCTCCGGGCAGGCCTGCTGCATCTTGTAGAAGATGCCGCGGTCGGTCGCCACGATCAGCTTCTGCTGGGGCAGCTCGCGGGCCGCCTTGATGAGCTGGCTGGTAGACCCCACCGCATCCGCCAGTTCGATGACGGAAGCCGGGGACTCCGGGTGCACCAGCACGGCCGCATCCGGGTTCTGGGCCTTGAGCTCGCGCAGGGCCTTGGCCTTGAACTCGTCGTGGACGATACAGTGGCCCTGCCAGCGCAGCATCTCGGCGCCCGTCTTCTTCTCGATGTAGGCACCCAGGTGTCTGTCCGGCCCCCAGATGATCTTGTGGCCCTGGCTGTCCAGGTGCTCGACTATCTCCAGCGCGATGCTGGAGGTGACCACCCAGTCAGCCCGCGCCTTCACCGCCGCCGAGGTATTGGCATAGACCACGACTATATGGTCGGGATGGGCATCGCAGAAGGCGGAGAACTGGTCGATGGGGCAGCCCAGATCCAGGGAGCACTCCGCCTCCAGGGTCGGCATCAGCACCCGCTTGTGGGGGCTCAGGATCTTGGAGGTCTCCCCCATGAAGCGCACACCGGCCACGATCAGGGTCTGGGCGGCGTGATCACGACCGAAGCGAGCCATCTCGAGGGAGTCGCCGACGAAACCGCCGGTGGCCTCGGCCAGCGCCTGGATCTCGGGATCCGTGTAGTAGTGGGCAACCAGCACGGCCTGACGCGCCTCGAGCAGCGCCTTGATCTCGATGATCAGGGCCGCCTTCTGTTCGGCAGTCAGGGGAGCCGGTTTGACCGGAAAGGGATAGTCCATCTCGATGACCGGAGGGACACTGCTCAGTGCATTGCTCATTGCGACTGTTCCATCAACGCTTGGAAAGGCCAAAATTATAACCAGAAGCCGCGCACAAACCCATCAACAAATCCAGTACAGTAAAACGGTCAGAACCCGCCCGGATGTATCGTTGTCATTCTTGCCAAAAGGAGTTGTCGAATGAAACAACGCTCGCTCAAAACCAAGTTGCTGCTGCTCACCCTGGGCCTCTTTCTCGCCAGTGGCGTCGCCATGACCCTGATGCAGTCTGCCTCCCTGAACACCCTGCGCAATGACATCATGACCCAGACTCGCGGCGCCCTGGAGCAGGAGGTATCGCGCACCCTGCAATTCCAGGCCGAGCGCTATGCCGTGCAAATCGCCGACCTGTTGCAGCAGTCCTACCAGATACCGCTGGGGATAGCCGCACAGCTCGAAGACGGCATGGCACAGCCGGAGCTGATGCCGAGCCGCCCGCAGGTGGAGCTGCTGCTTGGCAGCCGCCTGCGTCAGGCTGAGGGGATCAGCTCTATCTATGCCCAGTTCGAACCCGATGGCTATGACGGGCAGGATGCCAGCTGGCAGACGGGGGCAACACACTCGGTCGCGGGCAAGGGCAGTCTGGAGGTGTACTTCACCCGGGAGCTGAATGGCCAGATTGCGCAGCAACAGATAGATGCGGCAACCAGCGAAGCCAAGTTCGATACCTCGCGCAACGAGTTCGGCATTCGCAACAGCGAGTGGTATCTCTGTGGCCGTGACAGCCTGCGCCCCTGTCTGATGGAGCCCTACCTCTACGAGATAAGCCCTGGCAAGCAGATGCTGATGACCAGCCTGACGGTCCCCATCCTCAAGGGGGGCAAGTTTGCCGGGATCGCCGGGGTCGACATGAACCTGCCCATCTTCCAGCAACTGGCCGAGCGCCTCGGCAAGAGTCTGTATGACAATCAGGCCGAGGTGACCCTGGTCAGCAAGATGGGCTTTATCGTCGGCAGCAACCGCCATGCAGACAAGCTGGGGCGCCCCCTGACGGAGGCCGGACTGGTGGCGCCAGATGGCAAGCCCAGGGATAGCGACAGCGACTTCATCCTGCAGCAACCCATCAAGATCGACGCCGCCGACAGCCAGTGGTGGCTGATGATCAAGGTGCCCAAGGCACTCGCCCTCAGTCAGGCCAACACCATCAGCAACCAGCTTGGCAGCCTGCTGCAAGCCACCCAGCAACAGCAGCTGATGACCATAGTCGTCATCACCATGGTGGCACTGGCTCTGCTCGTCTGGTTCATTCAGAGCATCACGGCCCCCCTCTCCCTCATCAGCCGCCACGTCTCCCACCTCGCCAGCAATGAGGGGGATCTGACCCAGCAGATGCGCATCGACACCCACCAGGAGCTCATCGAACTCGGTAAACACCTCAATGCCTTCCTCGGCAAACTGAGGGCCATGGTGCAGGGCAGCAAGCAGATTGGCCAGCAGGTACACCAGCAGGCAAGGGGCATGAAGCAGACGGCGGATGCCATGCGCAGCAGCCTGGACGAGCAGAGTCTGGAGCTGGAGAGCGTGGTCAGTGCCATGCACGAGATGAGCACCACGGCGGTCAGCGTGGCGGGTCACGCCGAGCAGGCTGCGCAAGAGTCGGAAACGGCCACCCACCATATACAAAGGGCCCAGCAGACCTTGAGCCGGGCCCGCAGCGAGATCCACACTCTGGTAGAGGACATGCACCAGGCGGACAAGGCGGTGGCGCAGGTGGCCCAGCGCAGCACCAACATCAGCCACATTCTCGACGTGATCCGGGCCATCGCCGAGCAGACCAACCTGCTGGCACTCAATGCGGCCATAGAGGCGGCGCGGGCTGGCGACATGGGCAGGGGCTTTGCCGTGGTGGCAGATGAAGTGAGAGCCCTAGCCAACAAGACCCGTTCATCCACCGACGAGATAGGCCAGCTCATCGGCAGTCTGCAAACCGAGGTCACCAGCAGCCAGCAGCTGATGAATACGGGCATCACCCGATCCGTCAGCACGGTCGAGGGAACCGAGCAGGCCTTCGAGGCACTCAATCAGGTGGTGAGCCAGATCCAGCAGATCCATGATCACATCAGCCAGGTGGCTACCGCCGCCGAGCAGCAGAGCGCCGTCAGCGATAGCATCAACCAGAATCTGATGCGCATTGGGGATACCGCCACCGCCCTGGGGCAGGAGGCGAGTGCCAGCCACCTCTTGAGCGAGGAGCTGGAGCAGGCGGCAACCACGCTGGCCAACGAACTCGATCGGCTGCGCACCTGACGAGCGAATAAAAAAAGCCCGCATTGCTGCGGGCTTTTTTTCAATCTGGTGGTCGTTACTGGGCTCGAACCAGTGACCCCCTCCTTGTAAGGGAGGTGCTCTCCCAGCTGAGCTAAACGACCTGGGATAAAGCTGAATGATGGTGGGTCGTGCTGGATTCGAACCAGCGACCAATTGATTAAAAGTCAACTGCTCTACCGACTGAGCTAACGACCCATCTGTATCATTTTTTTCAAAGCATGGTGGTCGTTACTGGGCTCGAACCAGTGACCCCCTCCTTGTAAGGGAGGTGCTCTCCCAGCTGAGCTAAACGACCTGGGATAAAGCTGAATGATGGTGGGTCGTGCTGGATTCGAACCAGCGACCAATTGATTAAAAGTCAACTGCTCTACCGACTGAGCTAACGACCCATCTGTATCATTTTTAAAGCATGGTGGTCGTTACTGGGCTCGAACCAGTGACCCCCTCCTTGTAAGGGAGGTGCTCTCCCAGCTGAGCTAAACGACCTGGGATAAGGCTGAATGATGGTGGGTCGTGCTGGATTCGAACCAGCGACCAATTGATTAAAAGTCAACTGCTCTACCGACTGAGCTAACGACCCATCTGTATCATTTTTTCTTTCTATTTCAAGAAAGTGGTGGTCGTTACTGGGCTCGAACCAGTGACCCCCTCCTTGTAAGGGAGGTGCTCTCCCAGCTGAGCTAAACGACCTGGGGCAAGACTGAATGATGGTGGGTCGTGCTGGATTCGAACCAGCGACCAATTGATTAAAAGTCAACTGCTCTACCGACTGAGCTAACGACCCATCTGTATCATTTTTAAAGCATGGTGGTCGTTACTGGGCTCGAACCAGTGACCCCCTCCTTGTAAGGGAGGTGCTCTCCCAGCTGAGCTAAACGACCTGGGATTCTCTGTGGTCAAGATTGGTGGGTCGTGTAGGGATCGAACCTACGACCAATTGATTAAGAGTCAACTGCTCTACCGACTGAGCTAACGACCCATCTTGAACCTGTCACCAACCGCATGTGGCGGACGGTGTTAAAACATGGTGGTCGTTACTGGGCTCGAACCAGTGACCCCCTCCTTGTAAGGGAGGTGCTCTCCCAGCTGAGCTAAACGACCTGGGATACTCTGTGGCCAAGATTGGTGGGTCGTGTAGGGATCGAACCTACGACCAATTGATTAAGAGTCAACTGCTCTACCGACTGAGCTAACGACCCATCTTGAACCTGTCACCGACCGCATGTGGCGGGCAATGTTAAATCATGGTGGTCGTTACTGGGCTCGAACCAGTGACCCCCTCCTTGTAAGGGAGGTGCTCTCCCAGCTGAGCTAAACGACCTGGGAATGCTGTCTTCACCCGTTGTGAAGAAATGGTGGGTCGTGCTGGATTCGAACCAGCGACCAATTGATTAAAAGTCAACTGCTCTACCGACTGAGCTAACGACCCTCACCACGACCAGTTCCGAGCGCACTGCTGCACCGGCTCTGACGGCGGCCTATATTACGGATTTATCATCCTGGCGCAATAGAAAAATCTTAAATTAAATCTGTTTGTTCACTGCGCATACAAAGCAGAGCGGTATTTACAAGACTGTTACGAAAACAGTGACATGCAGCAATGTTACAGCTTGCCGAGGCTCTGCTTGGCCAACTGGGCCGGCGAGGTATTGGGATAACCCTTGATCACCTGCTCATAGAAGGCCTTGGCTTCCGCTTTCTTGCCGTCGAGCTGCGCCAGCATACCCAGCTTCAGCAGGGCATCGGCCCGCTTGGGCGACTTGCTGTACTTGTTCGCCACAGTGGAGAACTGGCTGGCGGCACCGGCTCTGTCACCCTTGTTGAACATCAGCTGGCCGAGCCAGTAGTGCGCATTGGGAACATAGCTGGAGCTCGGGAACTGCTTGATGAACCCTTCGAAGGCAGGAATGGCCTTGTCGTAGTTCTTCTCCTTGAGCACCATGTTCACGGCGGCGTCATAGGCTTGGTTCTCGTCCTGATTGGTCGAGTAGTTGGCCGCGGCGGCAGGTGTCGTGGCGCCGGCTGCCGGGGTCGCGGGCGCTGCGGCGGCAGGCTGGCTGTTGGCCACCTTGTCGAGCTCCTGATAGAGCTGGCGCTGACGCTCTTGTGACTGCTCCATCTGGTAGGTCTGCTGCTCCAGCTGGCCACGCAGTTCGGAGACCTCCCCTTGCAGGGAGTCGACCTGTTGCTGCAGCTCGGCCTGCAGGCGCAGACGGGCATTCAGGGTGCGCTCCAGCAGGGCGACCCTGTCTTCCAGGCTACCGGTAGGCACGATAGCGCCGTTGTTGCCGCTAAGGACAACACCACCCGAGTCACCGCCCAGATCGCTGACAGGCGCCGCCGCATGCGCATTCAGAGCAACCAATACGGCCAGCGCAACAACAGCTTGCTTGTACACAGATTTCATTCGGATCAAACCTTAGCGTTTAGTGCAAATAAAACGGCCAGCGCCATAGTCGCTCGCTTATACAGATTTCATTCGGATCAAACCTTGGCGTTTAGTGCAAATAAAACGGCCATCGAAATGGCCGCTTGCATATAAACGAACTTCGTTCGGTTCAAACCTTAGTAAACCAGGACCGCACGGCGGTTTTTGGCAAAGGCATCCTCGGTGTGGGACAGATCCAGCGGCTTCTCTTCGCCATAGCTGACGATGGAGAGCTGCTCGGCCTGCACACCCAGGGTTTGCAGATACTTGGCAACGGCCTTGGCACGACGCTCACCCAGGGCGATGTTGTATTCCGGAGTACCGCGCTCATCGGCGTGGCCTTCGATCAATACCTTGACGCTCGGACGCTCACGCAGGTAGCTGGCATGGGCATCCAGCAGGTCGGCGTACTGACCCTGAATGTCGTAACCATCGTACGGGAAGTAGATCACGTTATCGCGCTGCAGAGCTTCGAACTTCTGACGCATCTGCTCTTCCGGGGACAACATGCCGTTGGCGCCACCGGTTTGTACACCGCCCATGCCGTCGGTCATGCCAGACTCGGCGCCAGCGGCGTCGGAGTCGGAAGAAGAACTACAGGCAGCCAGGGTGAACAGTGGCAGTGCGATGGCCAGACCCTTGAGCAGTTTATTGAGTTGCATGCTATTTCCTTAAACCTTTATAACAAAACAAAAAACAATCGATTTTTTTATCAATTCAAGAAGGGCGACCAAGCTGGTGCACGAATTTCACCGCTACTGGTCGGAAGCACTGCCTTGAAGCGACCATCGGTCGACACCAACGCAAGACTCTTACGACCCTGATAGATGGTGGCATAAATGATCATGCTGCCATTGGGTGCCACACTTGGCGACTCGTCCAGAGCACTCTGGGTCAGTACCAACATGGCTCCGTTCTCCATATCCTGGCGAGCGATGCGATATTGTCCCTGAACCCGGGTCACCACCACCATGGACTTGCCGTCCGGCGTGATGGATGCCCCCTGATTGGAATCCCCTTCCCAGGTCATCCGGCGAGTGACGCCAGTCGCCAAATTTACGCTATAAATCTGGGGTTTGCCACCACGTTCAGAGGTGAACAGCAAAGTTTGACCGTCCGGCATCCAGGAGGGTTCGGTGTCTATGGTACGGTTATTTGTGACTCGAGTGAGTTGCTTGCTAGCAACATCAACAACATAGAGATCAGGCTGCCCATCTTTGGACAAAACAATAGCCAAACGGCGACCATCTGGTGACCACTCGGGGGCACCGTTGATGCCGCGGAAACTGGTGATCAGACTGCGTTGCTGGGTATAGATGTCCTGCACATAGATCTCGGACTTCTGGTTCTCGAAGCTCACATAGGCCAGCTTGCTGCCATCCGGCGACCAGGCCGGTGACATCAGCGGCTCGCGGGAGCGCAGCAGGGTCTTCTCGTTGTAGCCATCGTAATCGGAGATCCGCAGCTGGTACGGGAACTGGGTGCCCTGCTGGACGGAGACATAGGCCAGACGGGTCAGGAAGGCACCACGCTCACCGGTCAGACGCTCGTAGACGATGTCGGAGATGCGGTGGGCGAACTGGCGCATCTGGGCACCCGGTATGGTCGCCATGCGGCTGTCGAGGATGTAGCCGTTCGCTTCGCCGCCCTGGGTCTTGGCCAGCTGGCCCTTCAGCACATCGACCAGCTCGAAGTTGATCTTGTAGGTGCCATCACCGACTGCCGCGATGGAACCGACCACCACGGCCTCCACACCCTGGGACGCCCAGGGAGCGAAGTTGATCTCGCCGCTGGTGCTCGGGGTCTGCGGCATCTGGCCACGGGCCAGCGGCTTGAACTTGCCGCTGCGCATCAGGTCATTGGAGACCACCTCTGCGATGTCCTGCGGCAGTTGACCATTGCCCTCCCACTTGAAGGGGGCGATGGCGATGGGGCGCGCACTGTCAATACCGCCGGTGATGACGATGTCCAAGGCCGCCTGAGCGCTCTGGCCTAGCAGAAGGCAGCCAACCAAAGCAAAAAACACTTTTCTTATCATGGCTTAAATACTCTGTTCCAATAAAAATGAGAGGTGAAATTCCTTTATCAGCAGATGCTGCCAACCACGGTCAATGACCCCGTTTTATCATGTCTAGATGCTAGGTTCTAACTTGAGGTTAAACTCCTTCAACATCTCGAACGCCGCCGGATCCTTCGGCACCGGCAACTGATTCGCCTTCAGCACAGCCGCCTTGCCGGAGCGGCAGACCGCCGGGTCACCCTGGCCGCTGTCCACCGAGATGACGAAGCCGGTACTGGCCAATTTGACACCGATAGTACAGGTTTTGCCCCGCATGGTGGGATCCAAAATCATGTAGCGCTCGACCGTTGCCTTGATGAGGGCGGCGTACTTGTCGACCTCCCCCTTGGCGGCAGCCGATGCGGCCTGGCTGCGGGAATTGGCCTCAGCCTCCAGCTGCTGCTGCATCATGGCTTCCATCTCTTTCTGCAACTTGGCCTCTTCGGCCGCCTTGCGCTTGCGCTCCGCCTCTATCTTGGCCTTCTTGTCAGCCTCGGCCTTCGCCTTCTTCTCTGCGTCAGCTTTTGCCTTCTTGGCGGCTTCATCTGCAGCCTTTTTCTCTGCCTCAGCCTTGGCCTTCTTCTCGGCTTCCGCCTTGGCTTTCTTCTCAGCCTCGGCCTTGGCCTTCTTGTCGGCCTCAGCCTTCTTGGCCTTGGCCTCTGCCGCCTTGGCCTTCTCTTCGGCCTCTTTCTTCTCTTGTTCCTTTTTCTTTTTCAGCGCCAGCGCCTTGCTCTCTGCTTCCGCCGCTTTGCGTTCGGCTTCTGCTTTCTTGGTCTTCTGCTCTTCCAGCTTGCGGGCTTCCTCGGCCTTCTGGGCCTTCTCTTCCGCCTGCTTCTGCTCGGCTACCTTCTTCTGCTTCTCGGTCTCGGCCTTGCGGGTGGCCTCCTCGGCCTCCTTGCGCTTGGTCTCGGCGATGCGCAGACGCTCCTGCTCCTTCGCCAGCTCGCGCCGGGCCTGATCGGCGTCTTCCTTGTCCTTCTCTTTCTGCTGCTGGGCAGCCTTGGGCTGAGCTTTCTGCTGCTGGATCTGCTGTGCCTGTTGCTCCAGGAACTCGCTGTCCAGCATCACTGCATTGACGATCTGTCCCTTCGACTCGGGACGCTTGGGCTTGCTGAAGTCGACGCCGACCAGCAGTATGATGCCGATGATCAGATGCAGCAGCAGCGACGCGACGAGATAACCGGAAATACCACGCTTCACATCCATCTCCGTCAGTTCACCGGATCCGTCATCAGGCCAACCTGAGGCACGCCCGCATTCTTGAGGGCCACCATCAGCAGGATCACCTCTTCGTAACGCACGGACTTGTCACCGGCCACCACCACGGGGGCGTTCTGGTTGATGGCCAGATAGCCCATGGCCTTCTCGGTGATGTATTGCTGCATCGCCTCGGGCGTGCCGCTCGGCACTGGCTCGTCATCCGCCTCACCGGCCTTGATGACGTACTCACCCTCGGTGTTGACGCTGACGATGAAGGGGGGCTTGGCGTCCTCGGGCAGTTGCTCGGACTCCGCCTGGGGCAGGTCCACCTTGACCCCTTGCGTGATCACCGGCGTCACCGCCATGAAGATGATGAGCAGCACCAGCATGACGTCGATATAGGGAACCACGTTGATCTCGCACACCTTCTTGCGCCGGATCCGCTGATAGGTTTGCATTTACTTGTCACCCTGCTGCTGTGCAATCTGACGGTTCAGTATGGTGGTGAACTCATCCATGAAGTTGGCGTAGGCGTTCTCCAGCTTCTCCACCTTGTTGGTGAATCTGTTATAGAAAATAACCGCGGGAATGGCCGCGAACAGACCCATGGCGGTGGCGATCAGCGCCTCCGCGATGCCCGGTGCCACCATCTGCAGGGTCGCCTGCTGCACCTGCCCCAGGGCGATAAAGGCGTTCATGATGCCCCATACGGTACCAAACAGGCCGATATAGGGACTGATGGAGCCGACGGTCGCCAGCACTGGCAGGTTGGATTCCAGCTCGTCCACCGCACGGGACAGGGAGACGCGCATGGCACGATAGGTACCGTCCATCACCGCATCCTGGCCACGGGCACCAGCCTTGAGCAGGCGGGCATACTCCTTGAAGCCGGAATAGAAGATGTCTTCCATGCCTTCGATGTCATCGCGGCGGGAGGAGGACTCCTGATAGAGACGGTTGAGGTCGACGCCGGACCAGAATCTGTCTTCAAACTGCTCCGAGGCGAGGTTGGCCGCCTTGATGACCTTGGAACGCTGGATGATCAGCGCCCAGGAGACGACCGACATGCCCATCAGGGTCATCATGACCAGTTTCACCAGCAGACTGGCTTGCCAGAACAGACCAATAAACGAAATTTCAGCGTGCACTTAACAGCACTCCCTTGATTTTTTCAGGTATTGCAACAGGTTTCATTTGCGGATGACTGACACAGGCAATCTGTACCATGGCCTGGGTGATCAGTCGTCCATCAGCCGCCAGGATCTGCTGTGAAAAGCGCATGGAAGCACGTTTCACTTCAGTCACTTGCGTCAATACGGTCAGCAGTTCATTGAAGCGGGCCGCGGAGCGGAAATCGATCTCGGTGCGACTCACCACGAAGGCGATCCCCGCCTGCAACAGGACATCTTGCTCGATGTCGCCGGCGCGCAGGAACTCGGTGCGAGCCCGTTCCATAAACTTGAGATAATTGGCGTTGTAGACGATGCCTCCGGCGTCTGTGTCTTCGTAGTAGACACGTACCGGAAACTCAGAGACTTCCCCCATAAAAATCTGTGATCCATTCGACAGTCAGATGGGGGGCTATCATAGCGCAGGGCTGAATAGGAAAGAAGCAGGGGGAGACAGGGAAATCCCATCTCCCCCTGTTTTTTATGGCAGGCAATAACGGCCGATCCGCCGGGGGCAAAACCACGGCCGCACTGCGGGGTACAAAAGCAGAGGGAGGCAGAAAATGTCTGGCCTCCCTCTGTGTTTATGACAGGTAATAACCGCTGGTCAGCCAGAGCCCGTACAACAGGCTTGGCAAGGCGAGCCAGGGGAAAAACAGCAGGCGCCCGACCAGGCTGCGGGGGTGGAACCCCAGTCCGTGCATGACGCCGCAGCAGACCGCCCACATCAGCCAGGGGGCCAGCCAGAGACCGTGGTCACTGGTGTTGGCGGCCACCAGATTCGGTGCCTGCAAGATGGCGACGCCCAGCAGGGCCGCCGCCAGCAACATCAGACCTTGCCATGGCTGGCGCTCCAGGGGAGCGGCCAGCCGGGCGAGCCTGTCACTTGTCTTCATCGATCTGACGATCCAGGTTCTCGGTGTGCTCCAGCCAGAGCGCATTGATGATCCCAAACGCACAGGCCAGCAACAGCCCCAGGATCCAGGTGAAATACCACATATCAGGGCACCTTCTTAGTAGAGCGATTGTTGGTTGTCTTCGATGTGCTTGTTGCTCACCCGGCCAAACATCTTGATGTAGGTCCAGATGGTGTAAGCCAGCACTGTCGGTACGAAGACGACTGCGACTACCGTCATCACCTTGAGGGTGTTGAAGGAGGCGGTGGCATCCCACATGGTCAGGCTCTGGGACGGCTCCAGGCTGGAGGGCATCACGAACGGGAACATGGAGAAGCCCGCGGTCAGTATGATGCCGGCAATGCCTAAGGAGGAGAACAGGAACGCCATCCAGCCCTTGCCCAGCTTGGCCGCAAGCGCGGTCAGCAGGCTCATCACCAGACCCAGCACGGGGGCGGCAATCATCCAGGGGTAGAGGTTGTAGTTCTGCATCCAGGCACCGGCCTGCACCACCACTTCCTTGTGAAGCGGATTGGTGACGGCGTCGGTGGCGACGGCGCCCACGATCACATAACCATCCATGCCGCTCACCCAGACACCGGCCAGGGCAAACAGCACCAGGGTCAGCAGGGAGAAGATCATGGCGGCGGTGCGGGAGCGGGCCAGCACTTCACCTTCGGTCTTCATCATCAGCCAGGCAGCGCCCTGGGTCACTATCATGAACAGGCTCACCAGACCGGCCAGCAGACCGAACGGGTTGAGCAGGCCGAAGAAGTTGCCGTGGTAGGTCAGCATCAGGAACTGGTTGAAGCTGAAGGGAACCCCTTGCAGCAGGTTGCCGAAGGCCACCCCGAAGATGACGGGAGGAATGGCACTACCGGCGAACAGCGCCCAGTCCCAGCTGGTGCGCCACTGGGCGCCTTCCTGCAGGGAGCGGTACTTGAAGCCGACCGGACGGAAGAAGAGCGCCATCAGGGTCAAGATCATGGCGATGTAGAAGCCGGAGAAGGCCGCCGCATAGACCATGGGCCAGGCCGCGAACAGGGCACCACCCGCGGTGACCAGCCAGACCTGGTTGCCTTCCCAGTGCGGCCCCATGGTGTTGAGCATCACCCGACGCTCCACATCCTTCTTGCCGACGAAGGGGAGCAGGGCACCGACCCCCATATCGAAGCCGTCGGTGATGGCGAAGCCGATCAGCAGCACGCCGACCAGCACCCACCAGACCAGACGCAACATTTCGTAATCAAACATGGGTTACTCTCCTTATGCCTTGCTCTGTTCGAAGTGGTACTTGCCCGTCTTCAGGCTGCTTGGGCCCAGACGCGCATACTTGAACATCAGGTACATCTCGATGATCAGCAGTACGGTGTAGAACAGGCAGATCCCGATCAGGGAGAACCAGATCTCGGACGCAGGGATATTGGATGCGGAGACCGAGGTCGGCAGCATCTCGGCGATGGTCCAGGGTTGGCGACCGTACTCGGCGACAAACCAGCCCGCCTCGATGGCGATCCAGGGCAGCGGGATGCCGTACAGCAGCGCCTTGAGCAACCACTTGCGCTCACCGATCTTGTGGCGAGTGCTGTCATAGAAGGCCAGACCGATCAGCACCAGCATCAACATGCCGCAGGCAACCATGATGCGGAAGGCGAAGAACAGCGGCAGCACCTGCGGGATGGAGTCATCCACGGCGGCCTTGATCTGATCGTCTGTCGCGTCGGTCACGTTAGGGGTGTAACGCTTGAGCAGCAGACCGTAGCCCAGATCCTGCTTCACCTCGTCGAAGCGAGCGCGGGTCTCGTCCGACTTGTCGCCGGATTGCAGCTTGGTCAGCAGATCGTAGGCGGTCATGCCGCTGCGCACGCGCACTTCATGCTCGCTCTTCAGATCCTTGAGACCGGTCACCTGACCGTCCAGGGAACGGGTCGCGATGATGCCGAGGGCATAAGGGATTTTGATGGCGTAGTCGGTGCGCATCTCTTCCTGGTTCGGAATACCGAACAGGGTGAAGGATGCCGGGGCCGGTTCTGTGTTCCACTCGGCCTCGATGGCCGCCAGTTTCACCTTCTGCACTTCCCCGGTCTCGTAGCCGGACTCGTCACCCAGGATCAGCACGGAGAGGATGGAGGCCATGCCGAACGCGGCCGCGATGGCGAAGGAGCGACGGGCGAAAGCCACATCACGATTCTTCAGCAGGTAGTAGGAGGAGATGCCCAGCACGAACATGGCGCCCGTGGTGTAGCCCGCCGCCACTGTGTGGACGAACTTGACCTGCGCCACCGGGTTGAACACCAGCTCGGCGAAGCTCACCATCTCCATGCGCATGGATTCGAAGTTGAACTCGGCGCCGACCGGGTTCTGCATCCAGCCGTTGGCGACCAGGATCCAGAGGGCGGAGAGGTTGGTCCCGAGCGCCATCAGCCAGGTTGCCGCCAGATGCTGGCGCTTGCTGAGGCGATCCCAACCGAAGAAGAACATACCGACGAAGGTGGACTCCAGGAAGAAGGCCATCAGGCCTTCGATGGCCAGCGGGGCCCCGAAGATATCGCCGACATAGTGGGAGTAGTAAGCCCAGTTGGTACCGAACTGAAACTCCATGGTGAGCCCGGTGGTAACCCCGAGGGCAAAGTTGATACCAAACAACTTGCCCCAGAACTTGGTCATGTCCCGGTACACTGTGTTGTTGGTCATCACATAGACAGACTCCATGATCGCCAGAATGAAGGCCATTCCCAGCGTCAGGGGTACAAACAGGAAGTGATAAAGGGCCGTCGCAGCGAATTGGAACCGCGATAGGTCTACCACATGCTCAGCAATCATGATGTTTCCTCACCGATTATTGGCACGGCTATTTTAAGTTTTAAGGACAAAGCTTCCATTGGAAGTCCCCGAATGGTCGATCACCCCTCGCGGACTGACCGGATTCGACTGCCACCACATTAACAACAAGGCAATATAGAGGAACAAAAAAAGCTAATGTTTAACATCTGGTAAACAATAACTGCAGTTCTATTCCCGCCTATAATGATGGCTGTTTTATATCATCTTTATTTGATTGAAATCAATGTAAACCCATCATCAATACATGCCTTTTCAAGGCAACTTACAAGCCGTTCCCCATTAATTTTGGGAGCTTGCTCACAAAAAACATCAAACTGTAAATACTTGATTTAAATCAATTTTAGCCATCATCTAAATAGTTTCAATTCTGTTAAATAAATAGACGAGATGAGAAAGAACGCCCTTATCAACCCGTTATTTAAAGAATGGCGAAGGCCATCATGAAATCAATTTAAAACCAACAAAAACACATGTTTATGCGGATAGGACCATCTCGCCAAATCATTAATTTATCTAATCCGAAACACATAGATTTTCTTGTTTGTCCGGCCCGGCAAGAGCCCCTACAATGCGCCTCGCAGTGAGGGCACACCTCTGGATACAGGCCGGTCATTCCGGGTTCCCGGTACGTATTCGATGAACATTTCGAACCTGTTTGTTGGGATTAATGATGAAAAAGTTTGTTGCCAAGACTATCCGTTACTACAAGCTTTCGTTCGTTCAACTCTATCAAATGAACCGACTCTGAGGCCTCGCGACGGCTCCTTTGTATTTTCCCGACCGGTCTGCAGACGCACTCACTGTCTGTGAACATCCATCCTGAATTGTCTTTGCCCACCGCATCCGCCGTGGGCTTTTTTTTGCCCGGATAATAAAAAACCGCCCTTGGGGCGGTTTGTCGTTCAAAAGGCTGCTTTTACTGCTCATCTGGCCGTTGCAGGCCAAAGTGCGCATAAGCTCTCGGTGTCGCGATCCGCCCTCTGGGTGTACGTTGCAGATAGCCTTGCTGGATCAGATAAGGCTCCAGCACGTCCTCTATGGTGTCCTTCTCTTCCCCTATGGCAGCGGCCAGGTTGTCGAGCCCCACAGGCCCCCCCATAAACTTGTCGATGACGGCCAACAATAGCTTGCGGTCCATGAAGTCGAACCCCTCGTTGTCCACGTCCAGCATGTCCATGGCTCGGGCCGCTATGGGTCCATCAATACGCCCATCGGATTTCACCTGGGCGAAATCCCGCACCCGTCTTAACAAACGGTTAGCAATCCGCGGGGTCCCCCGGGAGCGGCGAGCCACCTCCAGCGCACCGTCCCCCGACATGTCGAGCCCGAGGCAGCGGGCGCTGCGGGAGACGATGTCGGTGAGATCCTTGACGTTGTAGAACTCCAGGCGCTGGACTATCCCGAAACGGTCCCGCAGCGGGCTGGTCAGGGAGCCGGCCCGGGTGGTGGCCCCGATCAGGGTGAAGGGAGGCAGATCGAGCTTGATGGAGCGGGCGGCAGGCCCCTCTCCTATCATGATGTCGAGCTGGTAATCCTCCATGGCCGGATAGAGCACCTCCTCCACCACCGGGCTGAGGCGGTGGATTTCGTCGATGAACAATACATCGTTCGGTTCGAGGTTGGTGAGCAGGGCGGCGAGATCCCCCGCCTTCTCCAGCACGGGGCCCGAGGTGGTCTTGATGTTGACCCCCATCTCGTTGGCCACGATATTCGCGAGCGTGGTCTTGCCGAGCCCCGGCGGGCCGAAGATCAGCAGATGATCGAGGGCCTCCCCGCGCTGGCGGGCGGCCTCGATGAAGATCTCCATCTGGTCGCAGACGTGATCCTGCCCGGTATAATCCGCCAGCTTCTTGGGCCGGATGGCCCTGTCGATGACCTCGTCCTCGCGGGCGGCACCGGCCGAGATGAGACGATCCGCTTCAATCATGCACTACCTCACGCTCTGCATCCCCGCGGTCACAGTAAAGTGACCCAGGATGGTCCGCTTGCTTCATTGTCATCCTCACACCAGGCTGCGCAGGGATTCACGGATGATGGCTTCCACCGACATGCCCTCGCTGGCCACCTTGGCCACGATCTGGCTCGCCTGCTGCGGCTTGTAACCGAGCGCCACCAGGGCGCTTGCCGCCTCTTCGCTGGCATCGGGGGCGCGCAGCTGGCTCTCCTGGGCGGGCAGGCTGATGGCGGCAGGGGAGAAGAGATCGTGGCTGACCCAACCCTTGAGGCGGTCCTTCATCTCCACCACCAGCCGCTCGGCAGTCTTCTTGCCCACGCCGGGCAGCTTGACCAGGGAGCTTATCTCCTCGCGCTCGACGCTCATCACGAACTGGGTGGCCGTCATGCCGGAGAGGATGGCCAGCGCCAGCTTGGGGCCGACCCCGTTGGTCTTGATCAGCTCGCGAAACAGCGCCCGCTCCTGCTTGTGGTTGAAGCCATAGAGCAGCTGCGCATCTTCGCGCACCACGAAGTGGGTGTGAATGACAGCTTCCTTCCCAAGCTCAGGCAGATCATAGAAGCAGCTCATGGGCATATGCACTTCATAGCCCAGGCCCCCCACTTCGATCAGCACCTCAGGGGGTTGTTTCTCGATGATGACGCCTCTCAAGCGACCGATCATGTTCTCTTCCTCGCCACGCAGACTCTTGCAAATTGGGTCATAGCATAAAGAATAACTGGATAAGTATCCAGCATATGGCTTGCCCCGCGATCTCCCGCTCCCCCTCCCCTGCCCGGGGGGACAAGGCCCGCGCCAACGCGGCCCTTCCCCCCTGCCTGGCTGAATTTAGCCCTTGGGCCACGGGGCTCGGCCTGTTAAAATTCCGCACTTGAAATTTTCCAGGGCCAAGGGCCCGAACTAGCGAAGGTCTACCGCGATGCGTACCAGCCAATATCTGCTTTCCACTCTCAAGGAAACCCCCTCCGACGCTGAAGTCATCAGCCACCAGCTGATGCTGCGCGCCGGCATGATCCGTAAACTGGCCTCCGGCATGTACGCCTGGCTGCCAACCGGTCTGCGGGTACTGAAAAAGATCGAGAACATTGTTCGCGAAGAGATGAACAATGCTGGTGCCATCGAAGTCTCCATGCCGGTGGTGCAACCCGCCGAGCTGTGGCAGGAGTCCGGCCGCTGGGATGACTACGGTCCCGAGCTGTGCCGCCTGACCGACCGCCACAACCGTCCCTTCGTGCTGGGCCCGACCCACGAAGAGGTGATCACTGCGCTGGTGCGTTACGAAGTGAACAGCTACAAACAGCTGCCGCTGAATCTGTACCAGATCCAGACCAAGTTCCGTGACGAGGTGCGTCCCCGTTTCGGCGTGATGCGCGGCCGCGAGTTCCTGATGAAGGATGCCTACTCCTTCCACATCGACAAGGCCTCGCTGATCGAGACCTACGAGAAGATGCACGCTGCCTACTGCGCCGCCTTCACCCGCATGGGTCTGAACTTCCGTCCGGTGCAGGCCGACACCGGCTCCATCGGCGGCACCGGCTCCCACGAATTCCAGGTGCTGGCCGAGAGCGGTGAAGACTTGATCGCCTTCTCCGACAGCTCAGATTACGCCGCCAACATCGAGATGGCCGAAGCCCTGGCGCCGGCCGGTGAGCGCGCTGCCGCAACCAAAGCCCTGACCAAGGTTGCCACCCCGGCCGTCCACACCATCGACGAGGTTGCCGCTTTCCTGGCCGTGGCCCCGACCGCCATCGCCAAGACCCTGCTGGTACTGGCCGAAGCGGACGAGCACGGCAAGCAGGCCGTCATCGCCCTGGTGCTGCGTGGCGACCACGAGCTGAACGAAATCAAGGCAGAGAAGCTTCTGGGTGTTGCCAACCCGCTGACCTTCGCCAACGACGAGCAGATTAAAGCTGCCGCCGGTTGCGATGCAGGCTCCATAGGCCCGGTCGGCTTTGCCGGTCGCATCATCGTCGATCGCAGCGCCGCCCATCTCGCCGATTTTGTCTGCGGCGCCAACGAGACCGGCTTCCACCTGACCGGTGCCAACTGGGATCGCGACATCGCCACTTATGAAGTGGCCGACCTGCGCAACGTGGTGGAAGGCGACCCCAGCCCCTGCGGTCAGGGCAAGCTGCTGCTCAAGCGCGGCATCGAAGTGGGCCACATCTTCCAGCTGGGTACCAAGTACTCCGAAGCCATGAAGGCCAGCGTGCTGAACGAGGGCGGCAAGTCCGTCACCATGGAGATGGGTTGCTACGGTATAGGTGTTTCCCGTCTGGTGGCCGCCGCCATCGAGCAGAACAACGACCAGTACGGCATCATCTGGCCGGAGGCCATAGCTCCGTTCGAAGTGGCAATCGTGCCGATGAACATGCACAAGTCCGAGCGCGTGGCCGAGCAGGCACAGCAGTTCTACGCCGAGCTGAAGGCCGCCGGTGTGGACGTCTTGTTTGACGACCGTAAAGAGCGTCCGGGCGTGATGTTCGCCGACATGGAGCTGATCGGTGTGCCGCACGCCATCGTCATCGGCGATCGCGGCCTGGACAACGGCGTGGTGGAGTACAAGTGCCGCCGCACCGGCGAGAAGCAGGAAGTGGCCATTGGCGACATCATCGCCATGCTCAAGGCCAAGCTGGGTCGCTGATAACGCCGACACCACCTTTCGCTGTTCATAAGAAAGCCCCGAGTGCCACGGCACTCGGGGCTTTTTATATGGCTTTCAGCCATGATGCACAAAAATGCGTCTCCAGCGTGAACCAATGAGATAACTGTATTGCCCTGTACACGGCACGGCTGATTTCCTAGACTGACGCTCTTTACCCAGCTTGCCCGAGAAGTTATGTCCATCGCCTCAGCCAATACCGTTGTCGTGCTCGACTTCGAGACCACAGGGCTTTCACCCGGACAAGGGGATAGAGCCATCGAGATCGGTGCCGTCAGAATCAAGGATGGCCATATCAGTGAGCGTTTCTCGGCATTGATGAATCCGGGCTTCAACGTGAGCAGCTTCATCGAGCAATATACCGGGATCAGCAATGCCATGCTGAAACAGGCTCCCCCCTGCAACGAGGTGATGGCGGATTTCGTCGACTTTATCGGTGATGACAATCTGGTCGCCCACAACGCCTCCTTCGACAAGCGCTTTCTGGATGCGGAAATAGAGCGATTGCCGGCGCAATACTGCGGGCAGTTCGCCTGTTCCCTGCTGCTGTCGAGGCGCCTGTTTCACGATGCCCCGGATCACAAGCTAGGTACCCTGGTGCAATACCGGTGCCTGCCCAATGACGGGGTGTTTCACCGCGCCCTGGCGGATGCCGAGGTGACGGCCCACCTCTGGCTTGCCTTGTTGGAAGAGCTGGCGTGTCGATATGGCATTATCGATCCGGATTTTGAATTGCTGCTGACCCTTGGCAAGAAGCCAAAACAGGTGATCCCATCCTTCCTGCGGGAATATGCGGCTCGGAAATAATATGTGCCGACATGCATCATCACTCATTCATGCCATGTCGACATTAAATTTACCCGCCTTCAAATCCATGATGGCCCGGCGTAAATACAGGCAGGCAAGAAGATAATTTAGCACTACACATCAATGAAAAAAGCGCGCCAAATGGCGCGCTTTTTATTTCCTTGTCATCTGGCGACAGGGCCGGCTCACGGCGCTTCAGCCATTGCGACCGATAAAGAGATCGGTCACGTGGCAGCTGCTTCTCGCCTCCAGTGCATCCAGCATGTAGGCCGCCGCGTCTTCCGGAGTCATGAAGCTGCTCGGGTCCACATGATCCGAGTTGTCCCAGAATTCGCTGCGGATCCCGCTCGGGTAGAGGTTCACCAGCCGCAGGGGCGAGCCTTTCAGCTCGGCCCGCAGGGACTCCAGAAAGCCGCGCATCCCCCATTTGGAGGCGCAGTAGAGGCTCTCGTTGGCCTTGCCGGTCTGGGCCGCGGAGGAGAGCACATTGGCCAGCACCCCGCCTTGTTCGCCGATGAGGCGTACCGTCTGCTGGGCCACCAGTATGGTGGAGACGAGATTGCTCTCCACCACCCGGCGCACCTGCTCGGCGGTGTAGACACCGACAGGGCCGAATTCCCCGACGCCGGCACAGTGGATCACAAGGGAAGGCAAACCGCCCCAGGCCACGGCGGCACCGAAGGCCATCTCCACCTCTTCGTGGTGGGCCAGATCGGCGGCGATGCCGACCACGGCGCTGCCGAGCCGCTGTTCCTGCTCCTGCAACTTGTGATAACGGCGCCCCATCATGGAGACCTTATGGCCGCGCTCAACCAGTCCGATTGTCAGAGCGCGCCCAAGGCCGGAGCCCGCGCCAGTCACTACGATATGACCCATTATCTCGCCTCCTCACCCTTGCCCGTCAAACACGACCAGGTGGCGCATCGCCACCCTTCGTCAG
This sequence comes from Aeromonas sp. S16(2024), assembly GCF_041403065.1. Classification (NCBI taxonomy): domain Bacteria; kingdom Pseudomonadati; phylum Pseudomonadota; class Gammaproteobacteria; order Aeromonadales; family Aeromonadaceae; genus Aeromonas; species Aeromonas sp. S16(2024). Next base: position 87,470 of record NZ_JBGLQX010000012.1, read on the forward strand.
ATTAGAAGGTGAATTCGCCACCGATGAACCAGCCGTCGATGGTCTGGTCGACGCGGTCGAAGTCCATCTCGGCCTCACGCCAGCCGGCACGGATCTTGAGCGGCACTGTGGAGAATTTGTAGGAACCACCCAGACGGTAGTCATAGTTGTCGGCATCCTGCACACGCATGTCGCCGAAGGCCGCGAAACCTGTCCCCGGGATGCGCACTTCACCACCGGTGTAGGCCATCAGCACGTCCTTGTCGTAGGAGTAGTGCTGGGTGTTAAAGTCGCCATCGTAACGGCGACCGGTCAGACCCAGATCGATCTGGAACAGATCGTTGTTGAACAGGCGATAGTAGAGGCTCAGATCATAGGCCAGCAGATCGTTGCTGAAGGAGCCGCCGCTGGTGCTGAAATCGGACATCTCGAACTTGGCGTTCGGCAGCAGGAAGATGCCGTGCTCCAGTTGCAGGTAGCCGCTCCAGTTGTAGTTGTCGTCATAGCTGCCATCGGCACCGACACCGCTGACCTGGCCGCTCCCCTGGGAGTTCCACATATCGGCACCCGCCGCGAAACGCCAGTCATCGGCGGCCATGGCTGCATGGCTGAACAGGGCAATCAGGCTGCCGGCAATCAGGGTCTTCTTCATTACATAGCTCCATTATGGACTGGAAAGGCCGTCATTTTACTCGGTGAGCAAGGAATACCTAGAGTAAAAAGCTGAACAAGCGTCCATTAATGTCAGTGCTGCATGCCCTTCATCGGCTCGACCGGCTTCACCGGCAGACTCAGGCTCAGGGTCTGGCCATCGTCCAGGGTCAGGGTCAGGGGGAAGGGCCTACCCTCCGAGATATCCCGCACCTCGAACAGCATGATGTGGAGGCTGCCGGGTTTGAGGACGGCTTCCCCCCTGGCCGGAATTTCGATGCTCTCCACCTGGCGCATCTTCATGACGCCGTTCTCGTGCAAATGGGTGTGCAGCTCGGCACGGCCCGCGTCAGGGGAGGCAGCAGTAGTCAGGGTCACCGGCTTGTCCGCGTCATTCTTGAGCACCATGAAGGCCGCCGTGTTGGGCGAACCCGGGGGGAGCAGGCGCACATAACCGTCGACGGCCTCGACCTTGGCCAGCGCAGGGGCGGCCAGCAGCAGGGCCAGGCTGGAATAAAACACACGTTTAAACATGGTTGAAATCCTTTTATGATGTTGTTAAACGCCGTGAAGATTACCGCAGCGGTAAGCTTTTGACAGCCTGTGATAACAAGGATTTAGACATGGACCCCATTATCGTTGCCGAGCAGCAGGATGGTTTGCTCACCCTGACCCTCAATCGTTCCGACAAGCGCAATGCCCTCAATACCGAGATGTATCTCGCTCTCACCGCAGCACTACGCCAAGCGACACAAGATGACGCCGTGCATGTGTTGCTGATACAGGGACAAGGCGATTGTTTCACCGCGGGCAATGATCTCGCGGACTTTATGGGCAAATCCAGCCTGGAAGCGGATGACCCCATCTTGCAGTTCCTCCACACCCTGGCCGACTTCCCCAAGCCGGTGATCGCCGCCGTGGGCGGCCCGGCGGTGGGTATAGGCACCACCCTGCTGCTGCACTGCGATCTGGTCTATCTGGGGGAGAACGCCCGGCTGCAACTGCCCTTCGTCGAGCTGGGGCTGGTGCCGGAGTTTGCCTCAAGCCTCTTGCTGCCCCGCGCCGTGGGCCACCTGAAGGCGGCGGAGCTTTTGTTGCTGGCGGAGGCCATCGACGCCGGGGAGGCGCTGCGGCTCGGGCTGGCCAACCGGGTGCTGGCGGTGGAGGAACTGCTCCCCTTCGCCCGAGCCCAGGGGGTGAAGCTCGCGGCCAAAGCACCCAAGGCGCTGCAAAAGAGCAAGGCGCTGCTCAAGCAGGAGCTCAGGCAGGCGGTGCATTTCGTCATCGATCTGGAGGCCCGCGCCTTCTCCCTCGCCCTGCAAGGGGAAGAAGCCCAGAGCCGCATCGCACGGCGGCTCGGGCGCACAACCGCTAGTTGAGGCGGAAGCGGCCTATCAACTCGCAGCCCTGCACCTTGTCCTGCACCTGGATCAACCTGGCGATCTCGGGGTTGGGGTGGCGCTTCAAGAAGGAGAGCAGGGCGGCGCGGCAGCAGCCCAGCTCGCTGATGAGAGACTCGCACTCCCGGTTCGGGCACTGGGGCACCAGGGCGGTGACCAGCTCGGAGGCGAGCTTGAGGTAGCGCAGCTCATAGGCGGGCTCTTCCATGGCGCGCCAGAAGTCGGCCATGCGGTGACAGGTGGCGACCCGCATGCTGGCCAGTTCGTCCAGATCCCCGGACGCCAGCTCATACACCTCGCCCAGGGCCTGCTGATAGAGGCAGATGGCCGTGCCCAGTGCCCCCATGCCAAGGGCATTCTCCGCCTCCAGCATGTAACGCTGCCAGTTCTGATTCGTCATTGTCCTCTCTCCTGCCGATACGAGTGGAGCCTGTATCATGGCTAATCGAGAATAAATATCAACCAGACCCTTTGTGCAGGTTTTGACCAACTCCTCCCCCTGCTCCTTGGCATCGCCCTCCCCATCCCTTACCATCTGGCCTCTTCTGTCGGGAGCCCTTCCTCATGCAACGACCCCGTTCATCCCAGGCGCTGGGCTGCTCCACCCTGTGTGTGCCCCGCCTGCTGGTCTGGATCTATTAGCTGCGCCGAACCGCGCACCCAATACCTATCCATTCAACGAGGAACACAGCCATGACCATCTGCCAACATTGGTCGCAGGTCGAGTACCTGCACCTGACGGTGACCAATCCCAACATCTGCCTCAAGGGGCGACACAGCTACTACTCGGGTGCCTGGGACGGCCCTTTCGAAGAGGAAGCCGTGCGCTACCTGCACGGCGACAGCTGGAGCCGCTCAGCCGACACCGGCTGGGAGCCGCTCTGGCACATAGACAGGCTCCATCTCGGCGACTACGTGCAAATAGCCGCCGGGGTGAAGATCATCATGGGGGGCAACCACACCCACAACACCGACTTCATCAGCACCTACCCGTTCGCCGAGGTGGCGGCGCTCAAGCGCAGCTACAGACCCGCTGGCGATACCCGCATCGGCAATGACGTCTGGATCGGCATGGAAGCCATGATAATGCCGGGCGTCACCATAGGGGATGGCGCCATCATAGCCGCCCGGGCCCTGGTCAATCAGGATGTGCCGCCCTATGCCATGGTGGCGGGTACCCCGGCCAGGGTGGTGCGGATGCGCTTTGGCGACGATGATATTGCCCGGCTGCAGGCGCTCGCCTGGTGGGATTGGCCGGATGACAAGGTGCAGGCCCTGCTGCCGCTGATCCAGCAAGGAGAGGTGGCGCTGCTGGAACAGGCCGCAGCCCGCTGGCAAGGGGCCTGCCAGGGATTGTGACGAGGGGGCGCCTGGGCGCCCCTTCTTGATCCCGCGTCAGCTGCCACTGCGTGGCGGGTTGAGGCGACACTGCTTGCCGGGATAGCCGGGCAGGGCACTGGCCTTGCTGTTGCAGGCCAGCCGCTTGGCCTCGGCGAGGCGATCCGCCAGATTGGCGGCATTGACCGGCTGCCACGCCATCTGCTGGCCGAGCCAGCTGGCCCAGGCGAACTCGACGAAGTAGACCTGATCCTGCTTGCTGAAGTAGCCCGCATCCTGCAGCAGGCCCGCCAGGGTGCGGTAGGGATAATCCGGCAGCTCGCCGATATGGCCGGGCAGCTGTTCCGGGGTGAGCGGCTGGCCCCGCTCATCCTTGAGCCAGGCCCAATGGTTGTTCTGCATCTGGCTCCAGAAACTGGCCCTGTCCTGCAAGCGGGCGATCACCTTGACCCTCGCCTCCTTCACCCCCTGTTGCCACAGCGCCTTGGTCAGGTGGTGCCTGTCCACCAGCCAGTAGCCGCCATCAGGGGCGATGACCACGGGTATCTCTTTCTTTTTCATCAGCTTGTCGAGTTGCTTCTCGCTCTTGTCCGCCAGTTCAGCCACTGTGGTGTCGACCTGCAACTGCCCTACCCCGCCCTGAGTCGGATGCAGTTGATCTATGCTCACCTCGCACCAGCTCCCCACCTGACTGGTCTTCTCGCAAGGGGCCAGAGCCCAGGCACCCTGGCTCAGCACACAGGCCAATAACATCCATACTCTCATCGTTTGCTCCTCTTGCCCGCACTCGGGTCGGGCGTACATAGGGTTGCAGCCCCGGATATCATGGGACTCACGCTGGCGGTCTGACCAGCAAAGGGGATATCATGATTCCCCGTCTGCCGGCGATGAATTCTCGCCGAGTTTTCTCCTCGCTTCACACAATTTGAAGGATTCGCCATGAAAGGATGGAGCCCCCTGCTGGCCCTGCTGGGCTGTGTCTGTGTCCAGGCCGCCGATGTGCCGGCCGGTACCCAACTCGCCGCCGAACAGGCCGTCGTGCGTCATCTCAAGGACGAACCGGCCAGCCTGAGCCCGCTCAAACTGGTCGGGCTGCCCGAGCTGCAAGTGCTCAGAGATCTCTATGAGGGGCTCTTGACCCAGGGGGCGGACGGCAAGGTGCTGCCCGGTGTGGCATCTCGCTGGGATAACGAGGGGAACCAGAAATTTACCTTCCACCTGCGGCCGGATGCCCGCTGGTCCAACGGAGATCCGGTACGCGCCAGCGATTTCGTCTATGGCTGGCGCAAGCTGGTGGATCCCGAAGAGGCGGCCACCTTCGCCTGGTTTGCCCAGCTGGCCCACTTCGACAAGGTGGACGAGATAGTCGAGGGCAAGCTGCCTCCCGAGGCGCTCGGGGTGCAAGCCCTGGATGACCACACCCTGCAGGTGACCCTCTCCCAGCCGGTGCCCTACTTCCTGAGCCTGCTGACCCATCCCAGCCTCTCCCCCCTGCACAGGGCCAGCATGGAGCAATATGGCAACCAGTGGACCCAGCCGGGCAAGCTGGTCGGCAACGGCGCCTTCGTCCTGAACCACAGGGTGGTGAACGAGAAGCTGGAGCTGACCCCGAACCCCTATTACTGGGATCGCGCCCATACGGTGCTGACCCGGGTCACCTTCGTCCCCATCAATCAGGAGAGTGCCGCCACCAACCGCTATCTGGCGGGGGATCTGCACATCACCGAATCCTTCCCCAAGGAGCAGTACCACAAGCTGATGAAGCAGATCCCGGGGGAGGTTTATACCCCGGAGCAGCTCGGCACCTATTACTATGCCTTCAACACCCAGCGGGCTCCCCTGAACGACGTGCGGGTGCGTCAGGCGCTCTCCTACACCATCGATCGGGCGCTCATCGCCGACAAGGTGCTGGGCACGGGGGAAAAACCCGCCTACCACTTCACCCCGGATGTGACCGCCGGGTTCGTCCCCAAGCCTAACCTGCTCTCCACCAGCAGCCAGCAGGCGCTGGACGAGAAGGCCAGGGCGCTGCTGACAGAGGCGGGCTATGGCCCAGGCAACCCCCTCAAGCTCACCCTGCTCTACAACACGGCTGAAATTCACAAGAAGATGGCGCTGGCCATCGCCAACCTGTGGAAGCAGAAGCTGGGGGCCCGGGTCGAGCTCACCAATCAGGAGTGGAAAACCTACCTCGACAGCCGCCAGAGCGGCCAGTTCGAGGTGATCCGCTCCTCCTGGGTCGCCGATTACAACGACCCTTCCGCCTTCCTCGGTCTGTGGGGATCCCACCACAGCGGCAACATGGCCCGCTTCGCCAACCCCGGCTACGACGCCCTGCTGACCCGGGCGGCCAGCAGCCAGGATCCCGCCGAGCGGGCACGCCTGTTCGACGAGGCCGAGACCATATTGCAAGAGGAGGCGCCCATCGCCCCCATCTACCAGTACACCAACGCCCGTCTGATCAAGCCCTGGCTCAAGGGCTATCCCATCAACAACCCGGAAGATGTGGCCTACAGCCGCCAGCTCTACCTGGTCAAGCACTGATCCCTCGGGGCCAGCCCGGCTGGCCCCCTCTTCGCACTGTACCCATTCAAGTTCCCGGCATAAAATGCCGCCTCTCTTCGTCCATCAGTCCGTTAGATAGATCTCCCTATGCGTTGTCTGCTCCTGCTTGCCCTGTTGTTTGCCCTCCCGGCCAAGGCCGCCGATGAAAGCCAATGCCGCCAGGCCTTCCTCGAATGGATGCTGAGCCAGCAGAAGCAGTTCAGCGATCGCAAGGCCAGCAAGATGGAGCGGCGCAACGCCGAGCGGGCCATCGATCAGGCCCGTGACGAGTTCGCCAAGCAGGAGAGCTTCTGCCAGGCCATGGCCTGGGTCTCCCGCGATCAGAGTCAGGATCCCCGCTTCAAGCCCCGGACGGGGGAGATCCACGACTTCACCCCCCGCAGTTGAGCCCGCCCTGAAGTCGCCCTTCATCTACTACTTTTTTCAGTCGTCATAGTGTTGATTTATTGACCCAAGCCAAGATGGCCACTTGGGTCGCCCCTACAATGAAGCCGTAACAACAACACACAATAAAAACAAATTTATCAGTTGCTTGGCTCATTCAGGATGCGCACATGACCACCACCCGGCAAGAAGGGGAGATCCGTTTCCCCGATCACATATCATTGATTTCGACCACGGACCCCAGCAGCCACATCACCTATGCCAACCAGCACTTCTGCGACGTGGCCGGCTACAGCGCCACCGAGATGGAAGGGGTTCCCCACAACCTGGTACGCCACCCCGACATGCCAAGGGCCGCCTTCGCCGACATGTGGCAGCGGCTGCAGCAAGGCAAGAGCTGGATGGGGCTGGTGAAGAACCGCGCCAAGAGCGGCCAGTTCTACTGGGTCAATGCCTATGTCACCCCCATCCTCAACGAACGGCAGCAGATCATCGAATACCAGTCGGTGCGCACCCGCCCCCAGGATCACGACATCGCCTGGGCGGAGCGGCTCTATGCCCGGATCCGGGCAGGCAAGACGCTGCCCTGGCAGAGTCGCTTCACCCTGGAGCCGGGGCAACTCAGCCTGCTGCTCTCGGGCACCGCCCTGGTCGGCATGGGGGCCAGCCTGATCACGGGCCAGGCCGCCTGGGGCGGGCTCACCCTGCTCTGCCTGCTGGCCCAGATGGGGCATGGCTGGCACCTGCAGCAGCGGCTGGCCCGGCTGCTGGCCATGGCGGGGGAGGAGCTGGGCACGCCCCTCTGTCAGGTGCTCTATGCCAGACGGCAGGACAGCCTGGCGGCCATCGAACTCTTGCTGCGCATGAAGAAGGCCGAGCTCAGGGCCGTGGTAGGGCGCAGTGCAGATACCAACCAGCAGATACTGCAGGCGGCGGAAGATGACAGGGGACATATCCAGACCATAGACACCCACCTGCAGCAACAGCGGGCCCAGAGCGAGCAGCTGGCCGCCGCCATCACCCAGATGAGTCAGTCGATCCGCGACGTGGCCGACAACGCCCATCAGGCCAACGCCCTGGTGAGCGAGGTGCAGCAGGTGTCAGCCAGCGGCCAGCAGGCGCTGGCGACCACCCGTGCCTCGGTCAACCAGCTCCACCAGGAGCTGGATGCCAGTCAGGGGGTGTTGGCGCGCCTGACCCAGGACAGCCAGAAGATCAGCGGGATCCTGGAGGTGATCGGGCAGATTGCGGATCAGACCAACCTGCTCTCCCTCAACGCGGCCATAGAGGCGGCACGGGCCGGCGAGCAGGGGCGCGGCTTTGCGGTGGTGGCAGACGAGATCCGGGCGCTGGCCCAGAAGACCCGCAGCTCCACCGGCGAGATCAGCGACATGATAGGGGCGCTGCAGCAGAGTACCCGGCAGCTCTCCGATGGCATGACCCAGGGGGCCCAGACCTCTGTCCTCTGCCAGCAGCACATGGGCGCCACCGCCGAGGTGCTCGACCAGATCAACCAGATGCTGGCCCAGGTGACTCACACCAGTGACGAGATAGCCCAGGCCGTCAGCCAGCAGGCGGATGTGACCAGCACCCTGGACCAGGGCATTCACCAGATCCATCAGCTGGCCAGCCACACAGCCGACAACAGCAGGCAGGCCCTCGATGGCATCACCCTGCTGGTGGAGCGGCTGCAAAACCTCTCCCGCCTGATCAATCAGTTCCACGACTGAGTTTGCCCCCCGTGTAGCCTGGCGCGTCTCTGGACGCGCTGCCCTTTCCCCTCCCGACACGCCGCTGACCCCTTCATCTCCTTGTCACGAAAATCTGGGTGAATGGATCCCGTTCCCCAGCTCCCGGCGAGCCTCGACAAGGATCTTATGATGCCCAAGCCTCTCGGTTATGCCGCCCTGCTGAGTATGCTGTTGCTGCTCCATCTGACCTGGCAGGAGCCCTCTCCCGGCGGGATATGGCAAGGGTGGGAAGAGGCGTTGCGGGGAAGCCTGAGCCGCCACTTCCCCCGGGCCGAGGTCAGCATGGCGCAGTGGCTGCCAGCGGAGCAAGGTGCCCGCTATCAGCAGCAGTTGGCCGAGCTGGAGCAGCAGTTGGCGGCAAGCCGGGACACCATGGGCGCCGCACGCTGGCAGCAGCACAGGGCGGCGGTGCTCGGCCAGTGGCGACGGGACTTCTTCGGCCAGGAGCAGGACCTGCGCTGAGTGAACCCTCATGAGCCGGGTTCACTGTCGACTCATGGAAGAGGTCAGTTCGTCATGCCTTGCCCTTGAACTGCTTGACGCTGCGCTTGTTGGCGGTGCGGCGATTCGCCTGCTTGTCCCTGGGGGCTCGCTTGCCTTCCCCGCTCGCAGGCTGGTCGGTGACCGGGAAGCCTTCAAGCTCGGCCAGCGGCAGCGCACGACCGGTCAGGGTGCGGATGGCGGCGAGGGTCTCAGCCTCCCCATGGCAGACCAGGGAGAGGGCGAGGCCCTTGCGCCCGGCGCGGGCGGTGCGGCCGATACGATGCACATAGACGGGGGCATTGGCGGGCAAGTCCAGGTTGATCACCACAGGCAGTGCCTCCACGTGGATGCCGCGCGCCATCAGATCCGTGGCCACCAGCACCCGCACCCTGCCCGCCTTGAAATCGGCAAGCGCCTGCTCCCGCACCCCTTGTTCCTTCTCCCCGTGCAGGGCCGCCACCGCTATGCCCGCCTTGGCGAGCTTTCTGGCCACGGCGTCGGCATCGTCCCGCGCGCTGATAAACACCAGCACCTGAGGCCACTCCTGCCCCTTGAGCAAGCCGATGAGCGCCGGCACCTTGCTGCTCTTGTTGACCAGATGGAGCCGCTCCTCGATCTCGCTCACCAGGCTGTTGAGGGGGGTTGCCTCGATGCGCACCGGGTTCGTCAGCAGGCCGGTGGCCAGGGTCTCGAGCTCGGTTGGCAGGGTGGCGGAGAAGAGCAGGTTCTGCCGCTCGGCAGGCATGGCGTTCATCAGCCACTGGATATCGGGCCAGAAGCCCATCTCCAGCAGGCGATCAGCCTCATCCAGCACAAGGGTGCGCAGGTGGCTCAGTCCCAGCAGCCACTGGGCCAGCAAGTCCCGCAGTCGCCCCGGGGTCGCCACCAGCAGTTGGGGCCCCAGGGCCAGCTCGGCCTGTTGCTGCTCCTGGGCCACGCCGCCGCACAGGGTCAGGAGACGCAGCCCCAACGCCTCGGCTCCGCCCTGCAGCGCGGCGCTCACCTGGGTCGCCAGCTCCCGGGTCGGCACCAGCACCAGCCCCTGTACCCGATCGGAGGCCGAGTCCAGCCCCTGCAGCAGCGGCAGGCCGAACGCCAGTGTCTTGCCGCTGCCGGTCTGGGCCAGCGCCAGCAGATCCTGGCCCTTCAGCGCCGCCGGAATGGCAAGCTGCTGGATGCGAGTCGGGGTATGCAATTCGGCAGGCAAGGCGGCCAGCAGGGCGGGATCGAGGTGGAGTTCGTTAAAAGTCATGGGGCTACGCGGCAGGAAGAAGTGGGAGGCGAAGTCTAGCCAGCCTGACCCCATAAGTAAAAGGTCGGTGAGAAGAAGTGGGGGTATATGGGCCAGCGAGTCTGTTCACCTCAACCCTTAGGGCCACGGCGCCCGCAATAAAAACGGCCTGCATCAGCAGGCCGTCGGCAATCAGGGCAAGACGAAACTTACAGGGCGGCCAGGGCGGCGGCGTAGTTCGGCTCGTCGGCCACTTCGGCCACCAGCTCGCTGTGCAGCACCTTGTCGTTTTCATCCAGCACCACGATGGCACGGGCAGCCAGGCCCACCAGGGGACCGGAGGAGAAGGCCACGCCGTAGTCCTGCAGGAAGGAGACGCCACGCAGGGTGGAGAGGTTCACTACCTTGTCCAGACCCTCGGCGCCGCAGAAACGGGCCTGGGCGAACGGCAGATCGGCGGAGATGCACAGCACCACTGTGTTGTTCAGGGCGCTGGCCTGCTCGTTGAACTTGCGCACGGAGGTGGCGCAGGTCGGGGTATCGACGCTCGGGAAGATGTTCAGGATCTTGCGCTTTCCGGCGAAGGTCGCCAGGGTCGCATCGGACAGATCGCCAGCAACCAGGGAGAAGGGCTTGGCCTGCTCACCGGCAACGGGGAAGTGGCCGGAGACGGAGACGGGGTTGCCTTGCAGGGTGACGGTATTGCTCATGTTAGGTCCTTGATTATCGATGGGGGATCCAGGGTTCCCAGTATAGGCCCAGCGGCAGGGGACAAACACCCGCTAACAAGAGGGATTTGTTGCCGCCTTGTCTCGCCCGTCCCGCTGAGATGGTGCAAAGAGGGGCTTGACCTTGGACTTAACACCAAGGTTTACACTGGGCTCAGACATTAGGGATCCCGCAGGGGCGGGATCCACTCAAGAGGGACTCATCATGAGCAAATCCTGCTGCAGCCATTCCCATGCCGCCCCCATCAAGGCCATCGGCAAGGCCGCCCCCCATCAACACGAACACGGGCACGACAGCCACTGCTGCGACAATGCGGCCCCAGTCAGCTGCAGCGCCGGTACGGCCTCCCATGCCCATCAGGAGCAGGGGGTAAACGAATCACCGGGGGATGAAGAGCCCCCCAGAGGAAGTTGCCAGAGTCAGGGTTGCTGTGACTCGCAGCCGGCTCATGACCATAGCGACCATGCTGGTCATGATCATCAGTCGGTCGCCGACAGCCCCGAGCCCCTGGCTTCGCCGACCCAGAACAGTCGCCGCCACAGCTGGCAGGTGCTGGGCATGGACTGCCCCAGCTGCGCCCGCAAGATAGAGACCGCCGTCGGTCGGGTGGCCGGCGTGCAGCAGGCCCGCGTGCTGTTTGCCACCGAGAAGCTGGTGGTGGATCTCGCCCCCGACCTCTCCCCCGATCCCGTCACCGCAGCCGTGCTTGCCGCTGGCTTCCGGCTCAAGGGCGAGGCCAGTGCCAAGGCCGCCGATGACAAGCATCGCAGCCCCTTGCTGACCCTGCTCGGCAACTTATTTGGCAAATATGGGCAACCCCTCTCCCTGGCCGCCCTGATGTTGGTGGCGGCCCTGCTGCCGGCCCAGTTCGGCCAGCCGCTCTTTACCCTGGCGACACTCTGGGGGCTCTGGCCCGTCGCCCGCAAGGCCTGGGCATTGACCAAGAGCGGCTCCCCCTTCGCCATCGAGACCCTGATGACGGTGGCGGCGCTCGGTGCCCTCTTCCTCGGCGAGACCGCAGAGGCGGCCATGGTGCTGCTGCTCTTCATGCTGGGGGAACACCTGGAGGCCTACGCCGCCGGTCGTGCCCGCGCCGGGGTCACCGCCCTGATGGCCCTGGTGCCCGACCAGGCGCTGCGCATTCGTACCACCGCAGAAGGTGAAAGACGGGAAGAGGTGGCCGCCGACGAACTGCGCCCGGGCGACATCATCGAAATCGCCCCCGGCGCCCGTCTGCCTGCGGACGCCCGCCTGATCGATGCCCTTGGGGCCTTTGACGAGAGCGCCCTGACCGGCGAGTCCATCCCGGTGGAGCGCCGTCAGGGTGACAAGGTGCCCGCCGGCAGTCTGGCGGCGGATAGGGTGCTGCGCCTCGAGGTGGTCTCCGAGCCCGGCAACAACGCCATCGATCGCATCCTGCACCTCATCGAGGAGGCCGAGAGCCAGCGCGCCCCCATAGAGCGCTTCATCGACCGCTTCAGCCGCTGGTACACCCCGGCCATGATGCTGGTCGCCCTGCTGGTGATGCTGGTACCGCCGCTCGCCTTCGGCCAGGGCTGGGACGAGTGGATCTACCGCGCCCTGGCGCTGCTGCTCATCGGCTGCCCCTGCGCCCTGGTGATCTCCACCCCGGCGGCGGTCACCTCGGCCCTGGCCGCCGCAACCCGCCAAGGGGCCCTGATCAAGGGCGGTGCGGCCCTGGAGCGACTGGCCCATATAGACACAGTTGCCTTTGACAAGACAGGCACCCTGACCCTGGGCAAGCCCCAGCTGACCGAGCTGACAAGCCTGGATGGCCGACCGGAGGCCGAACTGCTGGCCCTGGCCGCCGCCATAGAGCAGGGTTCCCACCACCCCCTGGCCCGCGCCGTGGTGGCTGCCGCGAGCGAGCAGGGGCTGACCTTGGCCAACGCACAGGATCTGCGCGCCCTCCCCGGCATGGGGGTGGAGGGACTCATCGACGGCGCCCTCTGGCAGCTGCTGGCCCCGAGCCGGATCCCTAGCCTCGACGAGGCCATCAACCAGCAAGTCAGCCACCTGGAGGCACAGGGCAAGACGGTGGTGGTGCTCTGTCAGGCACCCTCACCCCACCCTCTCCCAGAGGGAGAGGGAACTGCTCTCACCACACCGGTCGCACTGCTGGCGCTGCGGGACCAGATCCGGCCAGACGCCGTGGCGGCTCTGCGTGAGCTGAGGGAGCTTGGCCTGCAAAGCATCATGTTGACCGGGGACAACCCGCGCGCCGCCGAGGCGATCGCCAATGAGCTCGGCATGGAGTGGCGGGCCGGCCTGCTGCCTGAGGGCAAGGTGGAGGAGATAAGCCAGCTCGCCAGCACCCGCAAGGTGGCCATGATAGGGGATGGCATCAACGACGCCCCCGCCATGAAGCGGGCCAGCATCGGCATCGCCATGGGGGGCGGCACCGACGTGGCGCTGGAGACCGCCGACGCGGCCCTGACCCACAACCAGCTCGGCGGCCTGGCCGCCATGATCCGGCTGTCCCGCGCCGCGCTCGCCAATATCCACCAGAACATAGCCCTGGCGCTGGGGCTCAAGGCCATCTTCCTGGTCACCAGCCTGCTCGGCATCACGGGTCTGTGGATAGCCGTGCTGGCGGATACCGGTGCCACCGCTCTGGTCACCGCCAACGCCCTGCGACTGCTGCGCAAGCGCTGAGGTTCAGCCAGCAACACAAAGCCGTCACCCCGGGGTGACGGCTTTTCTCTTTCCCTTCCCCCCATACCTGCAAAGAAAAAGCGCGGCTGCCCTCTGGCAGTCGCGCTTTGCTTACTCTCTCGGGGTTATCCCACCCTTGGCGAGGTGGAATTCAACCCGGGGCTGCCGAGCCAGTCCCGGGCTCGATGGGATAGCTTACTTGGCGCTGCACTCCTGGACTATCACTGTGCCCACCTCGCCAGAGGTCTTGGCCGGATCGACCTTGACCAGGAAGCTCCACAGGCCCTGGGCCAGAGTCATGCTGTTGTTGCCCATGCCACCATCGCCGTGCTGCAGCGGATAGGACTGCTCGGGCTCCAGCGCGATCAGGGTGCCACCGGCATCCTTGACGAAGAACTGCTTGCTCCAGTTGCCGTCATCGTTGGCAAACTTGAAGTCAAAGCTGCCCCCGTAGTTGAAGGCGGCCTGATAGATGGCGAGGTTGCCCTCCATCCCCTTGTAGCTCAGCTGGTAAGCCGGTTGTGCGTTCCAGTCGCTCAGGCTGCCGCGAACATAGAGCGGGAAGCCCAGCGGGTTGCCCGCCACCGTATCCAGCACCTTGCAGCTCTGCACCGGCTCTGTGTAGCTGACGCTCAAGGTCGGCTTCTCCTTGTTCATGGCGGTGAAGACGAACTTGTAGCTGCCTGCCTTGTCCAGCGCCAACCCGACGTTGCCCGTTGAACCACCGGCACACAGGGTCAGCGGCGTGCCCACCACCAGCTTGTCACCGGCGTTGCAGCTGCCGTAGTTGATGTTCCAGCCAGCGTCGGCCACCTTCAGCTCTGTGTTGCCAAGCTGATCCGCCGTCACTTCAGCGCTGAACTCGTACATGAAGTTGCTGGTGAAGGTCAGCGGGTTCTTCTCCCCGAAGCTGGTATCCAGGAAGCCCTTCATGAAGAGCGCGGTGTCACCGAAGGGGGGCAGGGTGCTCAGGTCAGTCTTCTTGCCCACCGGCAGGCCCGCGCCCTGGGCGCCACTCTGTGGTTTGACGAAGACGGCGGCAGACCAGGCTCCGAGGGTCAGCTGGCCGTTGTCATAGCCGGCGCCACTGGCGATGCTGTCGACCCCGCGATGCTTGCCACTCAGCACCATGCCGGAGAGATCGATGGGCTGATCGTTGCCGTCACGGAAGTCGCCGATGCTCTGGGGGGCATTGCTGGCGTTGATCATCACCACCAGGCCGTCGATGGCGGTATCCAGATCCGCACCCGCGCTCGCACCGTCGTCCACGCTCATCACGATGAGACCCGGCACCTGATCCGGCCCGGTGTTGCGGAAGTCGACCCGCTTGATTACCTCAGCCCCGCTGCCAAGACGCAGCAGACGGGAGGATTGACGCAGCTCGGACAGCTCCTGGTAGAAGCTCACCATCTGCTGCATCTCGGCCGACCCCGGCGTGGCGTGCTGGCCGAGCACCTGCTCGATCAGCGCGTAGTTGGCCTCGTCCTTGTCCTTGCGCGGCAAGCCCTTGTCGAAGTTGTTGTCTCCGAGGGTGTAATCGACTCGGTTGTACCAGTCACCGGAGTCGTAGCTGTCACGCTCCATGGACTTGGAGCGCAGCAGCTCGACCCCGGCGTGAGTGAAGGGAATGCCCTGCCCCAGCATGGCGGTGGCCAGCGATACCCCCTGCATCCGCACCAGATCGGCCCCTCCCCGCGCCTTGTAGACCAGGTTGTCGAACAGGGTCTGGTTGTCGTGCTTGTCGACGTAGTTCTGAACTTCGGTCGGATCCTGGGCATAACCTGCGGCCTGACCGTTGTAGTCGATGTCGGCGCCCTTCTTCGGCACGCCGTCCTTGTCGGTCAGCACGAACTCCTTGAGGTTGCCCGCCATGCCGAGGCGCACCAGGTCTGACTGATGCAGGGCGGTGGCGAGATCCACGCCGTCCAGCTCGTTGGCATCCACCAGGGCGCCGTTGCCGAAGCCCTGGGTCTTGCGAATGGCCTCACCGCCGTCGAACGGGCTGCCGCCGCGCACCGCATCCCGCAACCGATCGGAGAAGGAGCCGATGCCGGTGCCGGCCAGGTGTTTCTGGGTCGCCTGCACGAAGCGCTTGTCATCCTGCACTTCGCCGAAGTTCCAGCCCTCGCCGTAGAAGTACATCTCGGGATTGACCTTCTTCACCTCGGCCAGGGCCTGCACCATCTGATCTTTCGGGTGATGACCCATGAGATCGAAGCGGAAGGCATCGATCTTGTAGTCCCGCGCCCAGGTCACCAGGGAGTCGTCCATCAGCTTGGCGAACATGGCGTGTTCAGGCGCCGTGTTGGAGCAGCAGGTGGAGTTCTCGACCGAGCCGGTCTCGGGATTGAGGCGCTGGTAGTACCAGGGCACTATCTTGTCGAGCACGGATTTGGGCCCCAGGCCAGCTTCGTTGGTGTGGTTGTAGACCACATCCATCACCACGTTCATGCCGATGTTCTGCTTGATGGCCATGACCATCTCGCGGAACTCCTTGATCCGGGCCGTCCCCTCCGCATTGGTGGCGTAGGAACCTTCCGGGGTGCTGTAGTGGTAGGGGTCATAGCCCCAGTTGAAGGAGTCCACCCCGCGCAGATAGCCATACAGCTCCTGCACCACAGGATTCTCCTTGCTGTCGCTGGCTTGCAGATCTTCCAGCACCGCCGCAATGGTCTCACCGCCGCCGCAGTGGCTGGCGAACCTGGAGTTCTTGACCTCGGCATTGACCTCGCACAGCTTGCTGAAGTCATCGCCGATGTTGGCTACCTTGGCCGGATCCTCGTTGACGGTGGCGATGTCGAACACCGGCAGCAGATGCAGGTGGCTGACGCCGCTCTTGGCCAGGGATTTCAGGTGGGTGACGGGGACGCTGTCGCTGTCGGTCAGCCCGAGGAACTTGCCGCGGTGCTCGGCCGGAGTGGAGTCGTCATTGCCGGTCAAGTCCCGGACATGGGCCTCATAGATGGTGATGTCGGCGGGATTGGCCTGGCTGTGGGGGGCCTTGAGGCTGTCCCAGCCCTCGGGTTTGAGGGCAGGATCGTCCAGATCCACCACCTGACTGAACTCGGAGTTCATAGCCAGGCTCAGGGAGTAGGGGTCTGTCACCTGGTAGGATTCCAGCTTGCGGCTGACCGGATGATAGACCTCGACGGCATAGCGATAGTACTTGCCCACCAGGTCACTGCCGCCCTGCAGGCTCCAGCTGCCGCTGGCTTCGTCTTGTGTCATGGCGCGCTCGCCGAGGGCCTTGTGCTGCTCGTCAAAGAGCGCCAGCTTGACCGACCTGGCGGTCGGAGCCCAGAGCCGGAAGGTGACGTTGCCCCCTTCCACTATGGCGCCATAGGCCAGCTTGGTGGCGGCATCGGCATAGAGGGCATCGAGGGCACCGGCGCTCTGCACCAGGGTAGCCCCCTGCAACACACCCTCGTCATCCGTGCCTATGGCCACCAGTTCCCCCTTGAGCAGGGGCTTGAGATCCGCGCCCGATGGCAGGGCAAAGGCGGCGGCATCCTTGAGGTGCGGGTACTTGGCCTGCTGCGAGGCCGAGAGGCTGGTCGGGGTCAGCTTGATATAGGGGAAGTCGAATACCCCTTCGGCATTGGCGGTGATGGTGCCTGATTCGGTGTGGTAGAGGCGCACATAGGGCTTGTCCTTGCCCCCTTGCCAGATGAGTGTGTTGCCGTCGATGAGGTGGGCACTGGCCCCCGCCACGCCGAAGGCGGCGGTGAAGGCCTCGGCACGGCTGCCGAAGATCTCGTTCTTGCCCGCGACTATGGCCACTGTGCGATCCGGGTGATCGCTGAAGATGACCTCCATGTTGGCGCCGGTCAGGTTGGCCAGATCGCCGTTGCGCGCGATGAAGTTGATGCAGCCCTCCATCTTGGCCAGCGGCACCACCCAGGCCGGGCCGAAGCTGTCCGCATCGGCTGGAACATTCGCCTTGCTGTCCCAATCGTCATAGCTGGGAACCTTGGTCTTATCGATGGCGCTGCAGGCATCGTTATTCCACAGGTGCAGGCTGTGGCTGGCGAAGGGCCCTGTGATACCGCGCGCCGCGCTGCTCTGGGTATCCACCAGGGCGATCACGGCCTCATCGGGACCGGCCACCAGCAGCTCGGCCGGGGGCTGGACGTTGGGAAGACGAGCGACAGGCTCATCCTGAGGGGTGGGGGTAGGAGTCGAAGAACTGTTGTCGTTACAGCCTGACAAAAGCGCGAGCAGTGAGGCTGTTACCAGCGCCACTTTGGTCTTTTTCATATCCATTTTTTTATAATTCCCGCTGTAGTTGGTCTCGATACTCGAGGTACCCGGTCGTAGCCGAGCGATGCCATATTAATCAGCGGAGATTGTTGTAAATGTGAGCAGCAGGGCAAAAAAAACCAATCCGTTTCAACAAGATAACGTTTTCATAACGAAAATTGGATCGCGCTCACAGACCCGCCCCGGCTTTGGGCCCATACCAGCACAAGAGAGGGGTTCATGGCGGAAAAATCAATTTCCGTTCAAATGGATAGCAAGGAGTCATGGCCTATGAAACGGATCGAGGAGCAGGCAAAACGGCTGGATCAGGAGTATCAGGGGATTGCCCAGCTGTTCCACCAATTTTGCCAGCAGGCCGGGGGGCTCGCCGAGCAGTATCACTTCTTCAGCTGGCCCGATTACGAAGAAACGCCGCCCCTCTGCCGGGCCTTCACCCTGCTGGGTGAGCCGCGCGAGCTGCGGCTGCGCTGTCAGCCCGGTGAGCGGGGAACCCTGGTCGGCATCATCCAGATCCTGGATGACGAGGGAAAGACCCACGCCAGCCTGGGCTTTCGCGCCGACGGCCACCTGCTGCTGGAGCCGGGTCGACTGCTGGATGATCCCCCTGGGTTGCTGCTCAAGCTGATGCTGGGCTCGCTCTGGCAGGATCAGGCCAAGGGGGAAAACGAGCGCCCGCCACACTGAGGCCGGGCCCCGGAGGCCCGGCTGGCCTCATCCCTGCGCTATCTCTATGGTCAGGTGCACCAGCTCCTCGTGGATGGCGAGCCGTTCGCGGATCGCCTGGGCCGGGACTGGGACCGCCATTCGCAGGGAGAGCACGGCCGCATACTGCACCTGTCCCACCCGCCAGACGTGCAGATCGCGGATCTCGGCGTCAGGCAGCTCGGCTATCACCTCGCGGATCTCCGCCACCAGGGGAGCGTCCATCTCCGCATCCAGCAGCACCCGCCCCGTGTCCCGCAGCAACCCCCGGGCCCAGATCGCCACCAGCACGGCCCCCACTATGCCCATCAGGGGATCCAGCCAGTCGGCCCCCCACAGCATGCCCCCCACCAGGGCTATGATGGCCAGCACAGAGGTGGCCGCATCCGCCAGCACGTGGAGGTAGGCGGCACGCAGGTTCAGATCCTGATGGCCGTGGTCGTGGGGGTGAGCATCATGGTCGTGACCCTGGTGATGATCGTGATGATGAACGTGGCCGTGGTGATGGTCATGGTCGTGGTCGTGATGATGAGCATGACCGTGATGATGGTCATGATCATCCTTGAGCAGCCAGGCGCAGGCCAGGTTCACCAAGAGGCCGAGCAGGGCGATGCCGATGGCCTGCTGATAGTGGATCGGGCTGGGATCCAGCAGCCGGGCCACCGATTCGAACAGCATCAGGCCCGCCACCCCCACCAGCAGCAGGGCGCTGCTGAAACCTCCCAGCACCTCTATCTTCCAGGTACCGAAGCTGAATCTGTGATCCCGGGCGAAGTGGCGGGCGGCGCGATAGGCCACGACGGAGAGGCCGAGGGCCAGGGCATGGGAGCTCATGTGCCAGCCATCCGCCAGCAGCGCCATGGAGTTGTAGAACCAGCCGCCACCGATCTCCGCCACCATCATGACGAGGGTGAGCAACACGGCCCAGCGGGTTTTCTGTTCCGCCAGCGGATTCCCCTGGTGCACGACGGGTTGATGGCAGTGGCATGAGGTGAGGGATGACATGGATTTCTCCTGAGAGCGATGATGCAATATACTATACCCCAGTATAGTTTTATTGTGCGAGAGGATCCCATGTCACACACGGTTCACGACAAGAAGAAGCTGCTGGCCCGGGTCAGGCGCATCAAGGGACAAACCGGCGCCCTGGAGAGTGCGCTGGAGCAGGAGACCGACTGCGCCGCCATCTTGCAGCAGATCGCCGCCATCCGTGGCGCCGTCAACGGCCTGATGCTGGAGGTGCTGGAAGGCCATATGCGCGAGCATCTCGGCGCCGAAGAGGCGACCCCGGCCGAGCGGCTGGAGGATCTGGATCAGGTGGTACGGGTATTGCGATCCTATCTGAAGTAAAGGCTCCCCGACCGGCTCGCCACTGGCGCCAGCCATGGGAACGAGTCCGGACCCGACCCCTTTACAGCAAAAGGGGCCAGGGCTGTGCACGGCGGGCCCGTTTCAGACTTGAGCCCTCGCCTGCTTTACGCCATCATGACCGCCGATCATTGATCCCCTTATACTGGATTCCACTTCGCAAGGACCCCCCATGTTTGAACACGTCGATGCCTATGCTGGCGACCCCATACTGACCCTGGTCGAGACCTTCCACAAAGACACCCGCGAGCAGAAGGTAAACTTGGGGATCGGCCTCTATTACGACGAGCAGGGCCGCATTCCGCTGCTGCCCTCGGTGCAGCAGGCCGAAGCCCAGCGCGCCGCCGCGCCGGCGCCGCGCCCCTATCAGCCGATGGAGGGTGCCGCCAACTACCGCACTGCGGTGCAGCACCTGCTGTTTGGCGCCGACCATGAAGCGGTCAAGGCGGGTCGCATCGCCACCATCCAGACCATAGGCGGCTCCGGCGCGCTCAAGATCGGCGCCGACCTGCTCAAGCGTTACTTCCCGACCTCCGAGGTGTGGGTCAGCAATCCCACCTGGGACAACCACAAGGCCATGTTCGAGGGGGCCGGCATCCAGGTGCACGACTACCCCTACTACGATGCGGCCACCGGCGGCGTCCAGTTCGATGCCATGATCGACTGCCTGAGCAGCCTGCCGGCGAAGAGCATAGTGCTGCTGCACCCCTGCTGTCACAACCCGACCGGGGTGGATCTCTCCTCTGCCCAGTGGGACCAGGTGATAGCGCTGGTGGTGGATAAGGGGCTAATTCCCTTTATGGATATCGCCTATCAGGGCTTCGGTGACGGGCTGGAAGAGGATGCCTACGCCATCCGCGCCATGGTGGCCGCCGGTGTCAGCTTCTTCGTCAGCAACTCGTTTTCCAAGAACCTCTCCTTCTACGGCGAGCGCTGCGGCGGCCTGTCGGTCATCTGCAAAGATGCCGAAGAGGCGGGCCGGGTGCTGGGCCAGATGAAGGCAACCGTGCGCCGCAACTACTCCAGCCCCCCCACCCACGGCGGTCAGGTAGCCGCGGCCGTGATGAGCCAGCCCGAGCTGCACGCCCTGTGGGTTGGCGAGGTGACCGAGATGCGCACCCGCATCAAGGCGATGCGCCAGAAGCTCTACGAGGTGCTCTGCGCCAAGGTGCCGGGCCGTGATTTTGGCTACTTCATCAATCAGCGCGGCATGTTCAGCTACACCGGCTTCACGCCGGAGCAGGTTGACCGCCTGCGCGAAGAGTTCGCCGTCTATCTGGTGCGCTCGGGTCGCATGTGCGTGGCGGGCCTCAACAGCCGCAACGTCGACTATGTGGCCGACGCCATGGCCGCCGTGCTCAAGGGGTAATCCGTGCAAGCCCCGCTTCGGCGGGGCTTTTTGTTTGTTCCGTCTGGAGGGGCAATCCCGGCTGCCAGACGTTCCCCTCATCCTCGCCCGCACGGGCTTCATCCCGGAAGGTTTTATGGATCTCATCGCGCTCTCACGCCTCGGCGGACGCCATCTGGTGACCCTGCACCTGCTGCTCGACAGCCAGAGCGTCACCCGCACCGCCGAGCGGCTCTGCACTACCCCCTCCACCGTCAGCAAGACCCTCAACCAGTTGCGGGATCTGCTCGGCGATCAGCTGCTCTACCGTCAGGGCAACCAGCTGTTGCTGACCCCCTTTGCCGAACGGCTCGGGCCCACGTTGCACCGGCTGCTAAGCGAGCTCAACGGCCTCACCTGCCAGAGCGCCTTTGATCCCCGGCAGTGGCAAGGCACCCTGAAATTGGGACTGCGGGAGAGCCTGATGACCTGGCCGGTTGGCCCCCTTCTCGGCCAGCTGATGCAACAGGTACCGGGGTTGGTCCCCGAAATTTGGAGCAAGGATGAACAGGGCCTGGCGGCACTGGCAGCGGGCAGACTCGACTTCGTGATCTTGCCCCATGATCAGAGCCAACCCCTGCCCCGTCACCCCGGCCTGGTATGGGAGACCCTGCGCGAAGATCAGCTGGTATGCCTGCTGCGGGTCGACCATCCGGCCCTGAGTCGTCCCTGGGACCTCGATGCTTACTTAAGCTGGCGCCATCTCGCCATTCGCGACAGTGAACTGGCCAACCCCTTTTTCGAACAGAGCCTGGCTCAACAACAGGCAAGGCGACAGATAGGCGCCACCCTGCCTGATTTCACCAGTGCGGCCGCCCTGTTGCCCCACACCGACCTGATCCTCACCGCCATCGGTGGCTGGGCGACACAGATAGCGACGCACTCAAGGTTGGTCATCCGACCGGTACCCTTTGACTACGGCAGGGTGAGCCACAGCCTGGTGTGGTATGGCCCGGCGGGAGAAAATCCGGCCCACCGCTGGCTGCGCCAGCAACTGCATGCGCTGGCTAATGCGCTAGCGTAGAGTCATGTCAATGGGACTGGGGTCTGCCCAACCGGGTAAGCAGCTCGCCGATGGCGTACTGCACCGCATCCCGATGGGGATAGATCACATGAGCGCCCGCCATCAGCTCCAACACGCAGCTATCCTGTTCATGGCGTGCCACCAGCGTCACCTGCCCCTGATAGCGATGTTCCCGCAGGGAGTGAAGCAGCCTCATGGTGGAGTGCAGGTCCGGCAGGGTGTTCACTACTCCCCGCGTGGTCGACAGCGGCAAGCTATCGAGATAACCGGCATCACAGGCGTCTCCGTAGCGCACCGGCAACCCCTCCCGCCGCAATCGCCCCACCAGCTCAGGATCAAAATCGACCCCCATCCCCCTGATCCCTTGCTGCAACAGCCCTTTGAGTAAATGTTCACCATAGCGCCCCAGCCCCACCACCAGCAGATCCACCCCAGGCTCGGCAAGGGTGCCCTGCTCATCACTGTTTTCACGATAGGGGTGCGCCCGCTCGACCCAGCCCAACAAGGGAGAGAGGCGCGCAAACAACCAGTGAGAGTTGAGGATCATATAGGTGGAAAGGGCGATGGTGATAAGCCCCACCAGCGTGGTCAATCCGAGCGCGCTACTGCCCACATGACCCAGCGAGATCCCCATGGCCACAAAGATGATAGAGAACTCGCTGATCTGGGCCACGGTGAGGCCTGCCATAAAACCGGTATGCTTGCGATAGCCCATATAGCCCATGATGATCATCACGATCAAGGGGTTACCAATCAGCACAAAGAGTGAGAGCAGCACGGCAGGCAATAGCTCATCGCCCAAGGTACTGAAATCGAGCTTGGCACCCAGGTCGATGAAGAAGAACAGCAGCAAGAAGTCACGAATGCCGGTCAATCTGGCATTAATCGCATCCCGATAGGGATTGGACGCCAGGGTAAATCCAGCCAGAAAAGCACCCGCCTCCTTGGAGAAGCCGGTCCACTCCCCCAGCGCCGCGAGGCCGGTGGCCCAGGCGATGGCAAAGATCAGCAGCAGCTCCTGAGATCGCGCCATCCGCCGCACCAGGTAGGGCAGCAGATAACGCATCAGCACGAAGATAGTCACTCCCGCCGCGACCAGCCTCACCGTCAGGGAGAGTATCACCTGATCCCAACCACCGCCCTCGGTGCGCAGGGTACTCATGGCCATCATCGCCAACACCACCGCCAGATCCTGCACGATCAGAAAACCGACGGCGATCCGGCCGTGCAGGGAGTCCAGCTCCCGTTTATCCGAGAGCAACTTGACGATGATGATGGTACTGGAAAAGGTGAGCGCTACCGCCACATAGATGGCTTCCAGCGGTGGCTTGCCCAGCAGCAGGATCAAACCAAAACCAATCACTATGGTGAAACAGAGTTGGCCCAGCCCGGTCGCCAGGGCAACGGGACCAAGATGACGCACATGCTGCAGATCAAGCTTGAGACCCACCACAAACAGCAACACCACCACGCCAATCTGAGCCAGCAGATCAATCTGCTCGTAAGCCATCGAGCCATGGGGGGATACCAACTCAAGTACCGCGGGGCCCACCACAATCCCAACCGCGATGTAAGCAATCAGCACAGGTTGACGCAACCAGATGGCAATCCCCCCCGCCAGCGCGGATAGCAGCAACAAGAGGGCAAACTCGGCAAACATCTGATGCATTCGTTGTCACTCCCCAGCGAGATTCAAATCCGGGTGACCTGCCGCCAACGCCAACAGGCTTTTTCACACTCCACGAGCAGAAATATCAAGACAGAAAACAGCAGGATCAGCCCCCACGAGGTCACATCTAGCCCCTCGCTGTGGAATACCTGCTGCATCAAGGGCAGATAAGTAAAGAGCAGTTGCAACATCACCAGTATCAAACAGACCCAGATCGCTACCGGATTCCCCCTCCGCCCCCCTCTTCCCCAAGCCGGGGCGGTAAAGTTGCGGACGTTGAACAGATAGGCCAACTCCCCCAACGCCAGCATATTGACCGCGGCCGTCCGCGCCTGCTCCAGCGAGCTTCCCCGCGCCAACTCCCACTCGAACACCGCAAAGGTCACTGCAATCATCAACAGGGTGACGAAGGCAATCCGCGCCGCCAGAATGGGGGTGATCAAGGATTGCCCCGCAGGCCGAGGCGGATGATCCATCACGCCCGGCTCGGCAGGCTCGAACGCGAAGGCCAGCGCCAGCGTGACCGCCGTCACCATATTGATCCAGAGGATCTGGGCGGCGGTGATCGGCATGGCCACACCGGCAAGGATAGCCAGCAGTAACACCCCGGCCTGTCCCCCGTTGGTGGGCAGGATAAACAGCAAGGATTTCTTGATGTTGTCAAAGACCACCCGCCCCTCGCGCACCGCTCGGGCAATGGTGGCAAAGTGGTCATCGGTCAGCACCAGATCGGAGGCTTCCCGCGCCGCGTCCGTGCCCTTATGGCCCATAGCGACCCCGATGTCAGCCATCTTGAGGGCCGGGGCGTCATTGACCCCATCTCCGGTCATGGCGACCAGCTCGCCATTGGCCTGCATCGCCATGATCAGCCGCAACTTGTGCTCCGGGCTGGCACGGGCATAGACATCGCAATGACGCACTCGCTCGGCCAGCGCCGCCGGATCCAGAGTATCCATCTCCCCCCCGGTGGTCGGGGTACAGGCCAACAATCCCAGCTGACGCCCTATGGCCTCGGCGGTGGCACCGTGATCCCCGGTGATCATCTTGACCCGGATCCCGGCCCGTTGACACTCGGCAATCGCGTGAACCGCATCCTCCCGCGGAGGATCCACCATGCCGACCATGCCAAGCAGGGTCATCCCCTGCAACATGTCAGGGGTCAGTTGGCAACTAGCACCATCAAGTTGTGCAGCGGCCAGGGCCAGCACCCGCTCACCCTGGCTGGCCGCCTGCTCGATACGCACCTGCCACTGCGCATGCTGTTGTTGACTCATTTGGCACAGGGCCATGACCCGCTCGGGGGCCCCCTTGAGCAGCAGCAAGCCCCCCTGATGCAAGGTGGCCATATATTGATGCTCTGACTCGAAGGGGATCAGATCGACACTTGGATGGGCCTGCTGGTCGTGTTCTACCGTCAAACCCGCTTTCAGCGCAAAGACCAGCAAGGCTCCTTCGGTCGGGTCTCCGGCCAGTTGCCACTCCCCCTCATGCGCCAACAGATGGGCGTCATTGCAGAGCAGGGCACACTGCGCCAGGGCAGTGATGGCGGCGGGTAAGGGTTCACCAACCTCTCGCTCGCGAGTCAGCGGAGAGAGGGCGCCGACCGGGGTATATCCCACCCCCGCGACACGCCAGGTTTCCTCCCACAGCATGGCCCGCACCACCGTCATCTCGTTACAGGTCAGGGTACCGGTCTTGTCGGAGCAGATGATGGTCACCGACCCCAGGCTCTCCACCGCTGGCAGTCGTCTGACGATCGCCTGCTTCCCTGCCATGATGCGAGTACCTATGGCCAGCACTATGGTCACGATAGCGGGCAACCCCTCGGGAATGGCGGCAACGGCCAACCCCACCACCGCCTGAAACAGGATGTCGACAGACATTCCCCGTACCCAGTAGCCATAGACAAAGACCAGCGCCCCCACCAGCAAGATCACCAGCGTGATGAGGCGGGCAAAATGATCAAGTCGGCGCGTCAAGGGAGTACTGAGGGCGACCACCTCTCCCACCATGATTCCGATACGCCCTATCTCGGTCTGGCTGGCGGTGGCGACCACCACCCCCATCCCCTGCCCCCGACTCACCAGGGTGCCCGAATAGGCCATATTGCTTCGCTCCGCCAACGGCAGATGAGCGGCTAACGGCTCACTCTGTTTACTCACGGGGAGAGACTCGCCAGTCAGGGCCGCCTCGCTGATGTGGAGTTGATGGGTGCGCAACAGGCGCAGATCCGCTGGCACCTTGTCACCCGACTCGAGCCACACCAGATCACCCGGGACCAACTGGCTGGCGGGGATCTTGCGCTTGCCCCCCTGACGCAAGACAGTGGCCTCGCTGGCCAGCATGGCACTGACTGCGGCCAACGCCTGCTCTGCCTTCCCCTCCTGGGTGTACCCAATCAGGGCATTGATGAGGATCACCGCCAGGATCACCCCAGCGTCAACGAAATCCCTCAACAGCAACGTGAGGACGGCGGCGGCGAGCAACACATAGATGAGGGGGTTGTGAAAGTGCAGCAATAAACGCAGCCAAGCCGGGCGGGCCTTGGCGCGGGGAAGCGTATTGGCACCCTGCTGGTGCAGTCGACTGGCGGCCTCCGCCTCCGTCAGCCCTTGTGTGGGGTCGACCGTCAGTTGCTGCAACACCTGCTGTTTGCTGAGGGTGTGCCAAGTGGGAGGAGCATGAGGGGGGTCATGGTGACGCATGATATCTGCCTCCTGCTGGTTACATGACCAGCGCCTTATGACGCCACAATATCACGCGACCAGTACAGTCCCGGCAAAATCGGACCTTTTCTTGACCCCAATCAAGTCAATTATCATTAGTTTGCCAAGGGGGAACTCACGGCCGATGGGTATAGAGGGGGCTCGGGAAGGTGGCGACGTTGTTGCCAAGCTCTGTGATGCGGGCCGCCCCCTGCTTGCGCACCTGATCGATGCGCAGCACCTGGTGCATGGGGATCAGGGTGCGGTTGACGTCGGCAAACTCACTCTTGAGCTTCTCGTGACTGGGATCGACGATGAGCGCAGTGTGGTTGTCCCATACGAAGTTCGCGATCTCGATGAAGCCGAACAGCTGGCCCTGATTCACGTCCCTGACATAGACCTCGTAACGCTCGTTGTGACAAATAAACTGCACTCGATATAAGACGTTGGCTTCACTCATGGGTATCTGTTGATGATGGGCGGTTTTCCCATTCTAGCCGCCACTTTGTGCGCACCAAATAGACAGACATCACAGTTGCGTCATATCGGGTCTCAGGAGGCAGAAGATTCGGCGTCCGTCACAGCGGCGGCAGGGAAACAGGGCCAAATCCTTTCACCTTCAATGCGTTGGACAACCTATCAAGCTCCTCCATGGCGGCCTCCTGCCAGAGCGTCGCCTCCCCGCGTACCCCGTGATGGCGAAAACCGTTGAGACGAATAGGTACAGGTCCCAGCGTCTGCAAGAAGGCAGCGAGCCCGGCGTCCAGCTCCCCTCTGGCGTCCAGAAAATCGCTGCGCCCCGGCACCTGGAGCAGCCGCAGCTCCGCCAGCTTGCCAGCCCGCGCGAGCAGTTGCAGCGAGGCCAGCACCCGCTCCCGGCCCTGACCCGTGAGCGAGTGATGCACCGACTCGCGCCACCCCTTGAGATCTATCATGGCGCCGTCCAGCACCGGCAGCAGCCGCTGCCAGCCCGTTTCACCAAGGGATCCGTTGCTGTCCAGCAGGCAGGTGAGATGGGCAAGATCCGGCGCGGCCTTGATGGCCGCAAAGAGCGCCACCACGAAGGGGAGCTGGGTGGTGGCCTCACCGCCGGATACTGTGATGCCGGTGAGCAGCGGGCCGTAGCGGCGCAGCAGGGCCAGCACCTCGGCCACCGACATCTGGTGGGTCTTGGGGCTGGCGCTGCGGGGACAGGCATCCAGGCAGCGATCACAATGGGTGCAGAGAGACGCCTGCCAACGCACCCTGCCATCAATGGGAGTCAAGGCCCCGCTCGGGCAGCCGGGCACGCAGTCGCCACAGTGATCGCACAGCCCTATGGTGTGGGGGTTGTGGCAGCCAGGGCAGCGAAAGTTGCACCCCTGCAGAAAGAGCACCAGCCGGTTGCCGGGGCCGTCCACGCAGGAGAAGGGCAACCAGCGACTGACCGTCGCGGTGCGCGCCCCCTTGTCACTGTCAGTAGTCACACAGGGTCGCCTCAAGGGCGACCACCCGCGGCGCCCGCTGGCGGATCCCGGTCAGCTCGCTCGCCTCGGCGCCGAGGCAGGTGGTCTGCAGTCGTGATCCTTCCGCCGCAAAGCGGGCCACATCGCTCTTGCGGATCATGTAGCCGGTCACCCGCACCAGGTCGCTGTCCGCCACGTTGGCACTGAATTCGCGCATGCCGAGGGCGAAGGCCCCCTTGCAGAGCTGCAGCAGTGCCTGCGGGTTCTGGCGGATGGTGGGATCCAGGGTCAGGATCTCGCTGATCCCGGAGTGGTAGTAGCCGTGGTGCGGCGCCAGGGCCAGCAGGTGGCTGGCGGGATCCGGCTCCTCCCCATAAGGGATCCTCACCCCTGGGGTGACCCCCTGGTCCAGGCTGAGCCCGCCCTGGGAGTGCAGCAGGGCACGCCCGCCCCAGGCGTGGAGCTGGGGCCGGGCCGTCACCCAGGCCGAGAGCCGGGCCGAGATGCGATGGCCGAGCTGGTTCGCCCCCTCGTCGTGGCCGTAGCGCCCGGGCAGCCCCGCCTTATCCATCAGCAGGTTCACCGCCTCCGCCATGCCATAGATGCCGAACATGGGGACAAAACGCGCCTCCTCGATCAACCCCTCCTCCACCAGGAAGCTGGCGAAGAAGCCGGACTCTTGGTGCAGGAAGGCGGCCCTTGCCTCGATGAGGCGGGAGGCCTGCTCGCAGTAGTGGGGCAGCCAGCGCGTCATGAACTCCTCGAGGTCGGCGCTCTGCTCGGCCATCCCCTTGAGGGAGAGGCGCACCAGGGTGTTGGCACCGCCCCCCAGGGGCAGGGCGTTGTAGCAGCTGACGATGCCAAAGCCCCGCTCATCGAAGGTCTCCCTGTGGATCGGGTAGTTGACGATGTGGGGCTTGCCGCACAGGGCTATGTTCTGCACCCCCTGCATCAGCAGGCTGTCCGGGGTCGATGCGGGATCGTGAAACAGGCTGAGGTTCGGCGCCACCTGCTTGAGTTCGCCGTCGATGCGCAGGATCAGGCGGCAGATCCTGTTGTCATCCGGCCCGATATTGACGTGCATGAAGGCATCCGGCAGCACCCTGTCCAGGTAGATCCAGAAGCCTTTCAGCTTGCGATACAGCGCCTCGTCATCCAGCCCCCCGACGAAGGGCAGCAGCAGGTGATCGAGGCGCCCCAGCCAGACCGGCATGCCGGTGACCGAGGGCACGTGGTGATAGAGGATGCGCAGGGCATCCAGGGCCTCGTCGAAATCCCGTGGCGGCGCCAGCTCCAGCCAGGGGGAGCCCTGGCGCAGGAACTTCTCATAGTCCGGCAGCACGTAGCGTGGCTTGTAGGGGGCATGTCCCTCGAACATGTCGCAGAGCACCCCTTGCGCCATCGCTTCGGCCACCTCGGCAGGCAGCGCGGGATAGGGCAGCGCATTCTCGGCGGCGAGCGCCAGGGCATGGCTCTTCTGAGCCGGGGAGAGCAGGGGGTCGCGCACTATGCGCTGGCAGCTGGCGGTGAGGGACATGGGAAACTCCTTGGCGGATGATTCCTAAATCCTCACACTCGAGAGGCCTTTTTTGAAGTGACATTCACAACATAACGGATGTCCGATAGAGACATCCGTTAGGCGGGATCACGGCTTATCCCAGCCAGGGCAGCAGGGCGAGCAGTCCCCCCTGCCAGCGCAGCAGGAAGAAGCCCCCCATGCCGACCACTACCACCACCAGAGTCGGCAGGCGCAGCAGGGTCAGCACCGTCACCAGCAGGGTGGCAGCCAGGTAGTCCGGATCCCACTCCAGCCCCTTGCCCGGCTCATAGCTGAAGACGATGGGCAACCAGATGGCGGTCAGCACCGACTGGGCCGAGAAGCTGAGGAAGGCCCCCATCTCGGCGCCCGGTTGATAGCGGGTCAGCCGCGAGAAGAAGGCGAAGCGGTTGAAGAAGGTGATCAGGGCCAGCAGGCCAATCATCAGCCAGCCCATGGTCATCTCCTCATCCGGTGCAAGACATAACCCACCACCATGCCGGCCAGGGCCGAGATGATGATGTGGATCTCCGCCAGCAGCGGCTTGGTGAGCAGCGCAGTGCCGCCGCTCACCACAGTCGCCGCCACCATGGGCAGGTTCTTCATGGCCGGTATGGTCATGGCGATGAAGGTGGCGGCGATGGCAAAGTCCAGCCCCATCTTGTCCAGCCCCTCGATGTACTGACCGGCGGCGATGCCGAGCAGGGTCGCCAGGTTCCAGAACAGATAGAACACGAAGCCCGCGATCAGGGCATAGGCGGGGTTGAAGAGGCCGCTGCGATCCCTCTCCTTGAGTGCCACCGCGAACATCTCGTCGGTCAGGAAGAAGGCGAGGCTGGCACGCCAGCGCAGGGAGAGCGGCAGCACGTCCCGGCGAAAGGTGAAGCCATAGAGCAGGTGCTGGGAGGTGATGACGAAGGTGGAGCCCATGATGGGCAGCAAGGGGGTACCCGCCCCGAACAAGGTGGTGGCCGAGAGCTGGGCCGCGCCGGCATAGACCAGCAGCGACATCAGCTGGGCCTGCACCGGGCTCAGGCCCGCCTGCAACGCCAGGGCGCCGCACAATATCCCCCAGGGGATGACGGAAATGGAGAGGGGGAGAATATCCAGGGTGGCGCGCCACCAGAGCACGCCCGTGCGCTCGGGCGCGGCGATGCGGGTTCCTGACATCATGGGATCATCCTTGTGACTTCCAACGCGAGCCGGAAAAACTAGCACGGCGCGGGATGGGCTGTCACGCCATCCAGGGAGGAAACAAAACGCCCGCAGGGCAGCGGGCGTGAACGACGAGGATCAGGGCTCGATGATGATGGGGGTGCCTGGCTCGACGGCGTTCCAGATCTCGTCCATCTCGTGGTTGAGCACGGCGATGCAGCCATTGGTCCAGTTGGACGGCTGTACCCTGCGATCCCCCATGCGGTTGAGCTGACCATGGATCATGATCATGCCGCCCGGGCGCACTCCCAGCTCATTGGCACGCTTGATGTCGTCCAGATTCGGGTAGTTGATGTGGATCGCCTTGTAGAAGCCGGAATTGCTCTTCTTGTAGTCGAGGGTGTAGCGCCCTTCCGGGGTACGCTGATCCCCTTCCTGCTGCTTGTGTCCCTTGGGAGCAGGACCCAGGGCGACCCAGTAGCGCTTGACCGGCTTGCCATCTTTCATCAGGGTCAGGCTATAACTCGACTTCTTGACCACCACCATGTCGGCGGACAGGGTGGCAAAACTCAATGCGGGCCACAGCCCCAGCAAACACAACAATACGGCTCTCAATTTCCATCCCTCGACAAGCCTTCAGGGCTTTGTATTTAGCTAATCATCTGAATGTCGCCACTCTCTGGCGGCGAGCGAGCGCCATGATATGGGATCGCCATGAATACTCAATATATCCAGAGAAACATATCTGTGACCCGCCTCGCCAGCGCTCGGTCAACGCATCTGCGCCTCACCATAATAAATAGTCAAAACAGATAGATGGCGCAAAAAACAGGCGCATCTTGCGCCCCGGCTCACACTGCGGCAAAGATCCCGTCTCGCTGAAATGAGCAAGCCCTGCCGATGGGCAGGGCTTGCTGGTCGAGGAGCACCTCACCGGGCGGTGGCGGGCTCGCGCTGATAATGCTGGCGGATCCAGGCCTCGAAGTCGGCCAGCATGCTGGCCTCCGACTCGCTGTTGTCGGCAATCAGCTCGGCGCCGTGCATCACCCGGATCTGGGCGTCGAGCGGGATCCCCTCTCCTGCCGGCGGGCGCTGGCTCGCCGCCACCATGCAGGCTTCGGCCGTCGCCCACGCCTGCGCCACGCTCTGGTTGCACGCCTCGGCCAATGGCACTGCACTGAAGCCTTCCCCAGTGAGGCTCCTGAGCGTCTCATCGTGGGTCATGCCGTTGCCCGGCCCCCAGTAGTGGGCGGCCAGATCCGGCCCTATGCGCGGGTTGTCGGTGAGGTAGCCGTCGCGCCCCAGGAAGTAGGCACGGGTCTGCTCCACCGCCATCAGCGCCAGCAGGTAGCCGTGATAGGCGCAGGCCGACTCCTGATTCAGGAGGTGCGGAATGGCCAGCAGCGGACGCGGGCTCTCCACCCCCAGGATCTGGCGCTCCCAGCGGCGGGCCAGCGCCAGCACCGCCTCTGGAGTGCGATCGCTCTCCGCCATGGCGTAGAGATCCCGCTCGAAGTAGGCCACCAGCGCTATCTGGCGCTCGTTGAAGGCACGAAACGGCTGGCGCGCCTCTATCATCCCCTTGATGAGCTCGTCGGGAATCGCCTCCCCCGCCGCGTTCCTGGCGTAGCCCTTGAGCCAGTCGGCGTCGTCCAGCAGGCTGTCGCAGAACATGGACTGGGTCTCGGCATAGGCCATGGAGGTGGGCGGGAACTCCTGGGAGAAGCAGGGGGCGTTGCCGGTGACGTTGGCAAAGTGCGCCGCATGGCCTCCCTCGTGGAACAGGGTGTTGAGGCCACTCCAGCCGCTGCCCACCTGGGCCGGATCCGCCAGGCTGGTGAAGTTGACTAGGGCGGGCACCCACTCCCCCTCCTGCCAGAAGCTTGGCACCGGGCCGTGGCAGAAGCCGTTCTCGTATTTCCCCTCCCGGATCAGCAGATCCAGGGTCAGGGTGGCGCCGCGATACTGGATGCCGAGGCGGCGGAAGCTCTGGACCCAATCCTTCAGCGCCCGGGAGAAGGGCACATAGGGGTCGAGCTGACGGGTCACGTCGCCGCTCACGCTGTAGCGCAGGTTGTGGGGCAGCAGGGCCCCTTCTCCCTTGGCGGCTTTCAGCTCCGCCAGGCTCTGGTGCACCCGCTGCTCGGTGCGGGCGATAAAGTCGTCGAGCACGGCAAACAGCTGCGCCGGGCTCATCTGCTCGTTCTTGTGCACCTTGTAGTCGAAGTAGTCCCGATAGCCCATGGCCCGGGCGAAGCGGTTGCGCAGGGCCACCACCTCGAGAAAGCCGTTGCCGACCACCCACTGCTCCAGGCTGTGGAACATGGCGAGCGCACTCTGGCGCACCGCCTCGTCGCTACTGGCGGCAAGCGCCGTGCTGGCGGCGGGCAGGCTGCCGGCCACTTGTTGGCCCTGCTCGTCCAGCAGGGTGAGCTTGAGCCCCTTGCGGCGGGCGAAGAGATCCGCCTCGGAAGCCACCAGCTCATCCATCAGGGCGGCAGCGGCCGGATCCTCGATGACGTTGCATTCGAAGAAGGCTATCCAGCCTCCCAGACCGCGCTTGAGCTCTGCCTCTTCGGCCCGGGCCTGCATCTCCCGCAGCACCGGCAGACGGGCAGGATCGGCACAAAACGCCTTGTAGGCCTGCTCGGCGGCGGTGAAGCCGGCCTGATCGTCGCTGGTGCCCATGTAGGTGGACCAGAAGAGATCCTCCTTGCGCCTGTGTACTCGCAGGTAGTCGGCGTTGAGCTGGTTCAAGTAATTCCTGGCAATGGAACTCATAAATTCCCTCTTGTTATGGGGCGGCCACAGGCGCGCCCACTCCTTTTTGGTGAAATGCCAACTTATTCACACTTCTTGCAAATAGAGTCGGCAAATGGTGCGCCGGGATGCGCCAGACCACGCTATCAAAAGCGAGGGTTTCTGTCTGCTGGCTATACTGGTTGCCAACACACTCAATTGGAAACTAGCTATCACAACCCCATGAAAGTTAAATAAATGTTAATCAAATAGCAATCAAGGCCAGCCAGCTGACTGGCCCTCACCAGATCCGCACGGGAAAGAAGGAAAAGACTATGTTCAAGCTCGGTGATATCGCCGTGAGTCGCAAACTGATGCTGCTGCTCTCGGTGGCGCTGGTCGGCTTCATCGCACTGCTGCTCATCTCCGCCAGTGCCCTGCATCGCAACCTGATGAGTGAGCGGGAAGCCCGGCTGCAGGCGGTGCTGGATCTCGCCATGAGCCGGATCCTGACCCTGGCCACCACCCTGCCCGCACCGCAAGCCCAGGCGCAAGCCAAGGCCATGCTCGACAGCATGCGCTTCGATGGGGACAACTATCTGTTCGTGCTGGACGAGAACCGCCACGTGGTGGTGCACCCTGCCAAGCCCGAGCTGGTCGGCCAGCAGATGGGCGGGACGCCCGCCGAATCCCACTGGCAGCGCATGGTGGATCTCGGCAAGGGAGGCCATCAGGGTCGCCTGGAGTACCAGTGGATCTCCCCCTCCGGCGAGGCGGCCCGGAAGATGTCCCTGGTGGCCGGCTACCAGCCCTGGGGCTGGATCCTGGGCTCAGGCGTGCTGCTGCAGGACATAGAGGCTACCATCTGGTCCCAGTACCAGCTGATGGGAGGCGCCACCCTGCTGGTGATCCTGCTGATGGGGTGGCTGGGGGTGGCCATCAGCCGCTCCATCGTCAGGCCGCTGGCCGAGATCAAGGGGGCCATGGCCCAGGTGGCGGCCGGGGATCTGGTGGTCAACATCCCGGTCCATGGCAAGGATGAGCTGGGGGCCGTCGCCACCAGCACCAATCAGGGACTGGACGCCATTCGCCGCGCCCTGCTGGAGGCGAGCCAGGGGGCCCGCAACGTGGCGGATGCCGCCCTGCGCATCGCCGCCTCCGCCGAGCAGACCAACCAGGCGGTCAACAGCCAGCGGGATCAGCTGGCCCAGCTCGCCACCGCCATGAACGAGATGAGCGCCACCATCTCGGATGTAGCGGGCCACGCCGAGAACACGGCCCGCGACACCCAGGACGCCACCAGCGAGGCCGGGCTCGGCAACGAGGACGTCCACGCCAGCGTGCACGGCATCCAGGCGCTCGCCACCGAGGTAGAGCAGGCCACCCATCAGGTCAACCAGCTCAAGGAGGGGGTGATGCAGATAGGCGAGGTGACCGCCGTCATCAGCGCCATCTCGGATCAGACCAATCTGCTGGCCCTCAACGCCGCCATAGAGGCGGCCCGGGCCGGCGAGCAGGGTCGCGGCTTCGCCGTGGTGGCCGACGAGGTGCGCCAGCTGGCCAGCCGTACCCGCCACTCCACCGAGGAGATCCAGAGCACCATCACCCAGTTGCAGCAGCGGGCGGTGGCCGCCGCCAGCGCCATGGATGCCAGCCGCAAGCTGGCGGAGAGCAGCGTCGGCCAGTCCGAGAAGGCGGGGCAGGATCTCTCCCTGATCGTCAATCACATCCAGCACGTGAGCGACATGGCGACCCAGATAGCCACGGCGGCGGAGCAGCAGAGCATGGTGGCGGAAGACATGAACCGCAACGTCAGCGGTATCAATGACTCGGCGCTCGAGATGTCCCAGGCCGCCTCCCAGCTGGCACAGGAGAGCGAGCTGCTGGCCGGACTGTCGCGCAGCCTGGACGAGCGGCTGGCGGTGTTCAGGCTCGGCAATGGCCTCCCCCGGGATCTGGCGCCCGGTCAGGCCCCGCGCCCCTCGCCCACCCGCCGCACAGACCAGTACCCGCACCACTGACCGTCTGACACAGTCCCATCCCCTGCCGGCCTCACCGGCAGGGGAT
Organism: Aeromonas sp. S16(2024); assembly: GCF_041403065.1. NCBI lineage: Bacteria > Pseudomonadati > Pseudomonadota > Gammaproteobacteria > Aeromonadales > Aeromonadaceae > Aeromonas > Aeromonas sp. S16(2024). The sequence goes on from NZ_JBGLQX010000012.1 coordinate 122,715, forward strand.
TTTTTCATTGATGAAAAATGTCGCGATTTTGCATCTTTTGACGGAGCGGGCGAAGCAAAACCCAACTTGATGAATTAAATATAATTTTAAAAACAGAGTGTTAAGTGATTGCTCTACTCCGATGAGGTCAAGCTGTAAAGATTTACACTTAATAATTTAATCAAAAGAAGCCATCATGGTGGTGCCGTCCTCAAGGGCGGCACCCTGACCCTTTATGTAGTCATTTGGCAAACTGGTTGAAAGGCCAGGACGCAAAGCCTCCGGTCTAAAGACATGTCGTCCAGGATAGCGGGGTTGCCACACCCAGGTGTGTCACGGGGGATTCCCCTGCCAACTTGACTGCCCACATCACCGAACAGAGGAATGTATGGCAGCAAAAATCCAACTCAATCATGTGGCCGCCGCGCTGGCGCTGCTGGCCAGCGGCGGCGTGCTCGCCCACGGTTATATCAGCCAGCCGGAAGGGCGCAACTATCTGTGCAAGACCGGCGGCAATAGTCAGTGTGGCGCCATTCAGTGGGAGCCACAGAGCCTGGAGGCGCCATCCGGCTTCCCCGATGGCGGCCCCGCCGACGGCCAGATAGCCTCGGCCGGTCACCCGCAATTTGGTGAACTCAATGCCCAGACCAGCGATCGCTGGACCAAGCGCCAGGTGCAGGCCGGTCCCTTCACCATCGGCTGGACCTTCACCGCCAACCACGTGACCCGCAACTGGCGCTACTACCTCACCAAGCAGGAGTGGAACCCGAACCAGCCCCTGACCAGGGACTCCTTCGATCTCAATCCGTTCTGCGTCATCGACGGGGGCATGGTGCAGCCGCCCAAGCAGGTCACCCATGAGTGCACCCTGCCGGCGCGTACCGGCTATCAGGTTATTCTCGGGGTCTGGGAGGTGGGCGATACCGCCAACAGCTTCTACAACCTCATCGACGCCCAGTTCGATGGCGGCACCCAGCCACCGCTGACCTGGAGCCAGGGCGGGACCATCTACCCCTCCACCGATCTGGTGGCCGGCGACAAGGCCAGAACCCGGGTATTCGACGCCAACGGCGAGCGCACCGATCTGCAGACAGTGCTGACCATAGGCTCCGCCGAGCAGGGTCAGAAGAACAACTGGGCTCACGATCTGGCCGCCAGGATCAACGCAGAGCAGAGCCAGATCCGCGCAGGCCAGCAAGGCACCGATGGCCAGTTCAACCCTGTTTATGGCCAGAACCCCATCTACCTGAAGGCAGGCAGCGCGCTGGAGCGGGTCGAGGTCCAGCTCGAGCAGCAGCAACCCCCGGTAAACGACGGCATCAGCGTGAGCGGGCTGGAGAGCGAATACCTGCTCGACAACGGCAAGGTCACCCTCAACTTCACCGTCACGGCCGAGGGGGATCTCGCGGTCACCAACACCCTGTATGACCACGGTGGCGCCGCCAAGGGCCAGACCGGTGCCGACATCAAGGACAGCAGCCATAGCTTCACCATGGCGGTCGGCGCGCTGAGCGCCGGCCACCACCAGCTGGTGATCGAGGGCAAGCCGAAGGCGGGCGGTGCCCCCCTGCAGCAGACCCTGGACCTGATGTTCAAGGATCCCGCCAGCGGCGGTGACTACCAGTACAGCTTCCCGGAGGGACTCAAATCCTATGCAGCAGGCACCAAGGTGCTGCAGCCGAAAGATGGCAAGATCTATCAGTGCAAACCCTACCCCTACAGCGGCTGGTGCACCATCTGGACGAGCACGGCGACCCAGTATGAGCCCGGCGTGGGCACCAACTGGCAGGATGCCTGGATCGCACAATAGCGCTGTCGCTGTGACATCAATCAAACGGGGAGCCCATGGCTCCCCGTTTTTCATGCGCCGCTCGGCTCAGATCTGGTAGTCGAGCAGGGGCTCGTTGCTCATGGCCCTGGCCTGGATCTCCGCCAGCGCCAGCTCGGGGTTGCAGAGCTGGATGAACTGCCAGGTGAAGTTGTGCTGGAACTGCCCCTGCTTGAGGCCGATCCAGGCGGTGTGCGGCGCAAACAGCCGGCTGCCGTCGAGCTGCACCAGCCCCTTGTCCCGCTGGGGATCAAACGCCATGTCCGCCAGTATGCCCACCCCCATCTCCAGCTCGACATAGGTCTTGATGACGTCGGAATCCTGGGCGGTCAGCAGGATCTGCGGATGTATCCCCGCCTCGGCGAAGGCCTCATCCACCCGCACCCGGCCCGTCAGGCCCGCCTGATAGGTGACTATGGGCCAGTGTGCCAGGGCCGCCAGGGTCAGTTCCCGCTCGGCGGTAAGCGGGTGCTGCTCCGGCACCACTATGTTGTGATGCCAGCGGTAGTAGGGAAACGCGACCACACCTTCGCTCTTGTCGAGCTGCTCGCTGCTGATGCCGATGTCCACCTCGCCGGTCTGCACCAGCCGTACAATCTCCTCCGGGCTGCCCTGGCGCAGCTCCAGCTGCACCAGCGGGAACTGCTCGCGAAACGCCTTCACCACACGGGGCAGGGCATAGCGCGCCTGGGTGTGAGTGGTCGCTACCAGCAGCCGCCCGGAATCCCGGTTGGCAAAGGTGCTGGCCAATTTGCGGATATTGTCGGCGTCCCCCAGGATACGCTCGGCGATCACCAGCAGCTCCTTGCCCGGCTCCGTCATGCCGAGCAGCCGTTTGCCGTAACGGATGAAGAGCGCGAGCCCCAACTCCTCCTCCAGCTCGCGGATATGGCGGCTGACCCCGGACTGGGAGGTAAAGAGGGCATTGGCCACTTCGGTCAGGTTGTAATCCCGCCGCGCCGCTTCCCGGATAATGCGTAATTGCTGAAAATTCACCTCATCGCCTCCTGCGCTGAGTGGCGGTGGATGCTGCCACCGTCCTCTTGTTATTGGGCGACCGGATCAGAGTCCGGCTGCAAGCCTGAAAAAGGGTCTCGCCTTGGGGGCTCGCCCTCAAATCTGGTAGTCGGGATAGAGCTGCGCATGCCGGGCCACCAGACGCACTCCCTGGCCGGGGGCGAAGGCACGGGCGGCCTCCTTGCTCAGCTCGGCCTCGTAGTGAGCGCCCCTGGTCTCGCCATCCCCGCGCAACTCCACCCGGATCCGCGGCCCCATGGGCAACAAGCGGGTGATGGTGGCGCTGATGCCACCCGGTGCATCCGCTGGCAGTATCTCCAGCTCGTGGGGGCGCACATAGGCAATGGCCGCACTGCCCTGTGCCAGCTGGGAGCTGATGGGGCCCCCCAGCTGCTGCTCACCTATGCCGAGCCCCTGCCCGGCTACCCGGCCGCGGAACAGGTTCACGCTGCCGAGGAAACTGTGCACAAAGGCGGTGGCGGGCTGGTCATAGACCTCGGCCGGGGTGCCGATCTGCTCGACCCGCCCTGCGTTCATCAGCACCACCCGATCCGCCACCTCCAGCGCCTCCTCCTGATCGTGGGTCACGAACAGGCTGGTGACGTGCAGCTCGTCGTGCAGCTCCCGTAGCCAGCGGCGCAGCTCCTTGCGCACCTGGGCGTCGAGGGCGCCGAAGGGCTCGTCCAGCAGCAGCACCTTGGGCTGCACCGCCAGGGCGCGCGCCAGGGCGACCCGCTGGCGCTGGCCGCCGGAGAGCTGGGTCGGATAGCGTCCGGCCACGTGGCTGAGCTGCACCAGATCCAGCAGCTCCTTGACCCGGGCTCGGATGGCCTCCTCGGCCGGTCGCTCGGCGCGCGGCTTGACCCTCAGGCCAAACGCCACGTTCTCGAACACCGTCATGTGCCTGAACAGGGCGTAGTGCTGGAACACGAAACCGACGTTGCGCTCGCGCACGTGGAGATCCGAGGCATCCTCGCCACGGATGATGACGTTGCCGCTGTCGGCCTGCTCCAACCCGGCGATGATCCGCAACAGTGTGGTCTTGCCGCAGCCGGAGGGGCCGAGCAGCGCCACCAGTTCACCGTCGTGAAAATCGAGGTTGATGTCGGCCAGGGCCGCGTACTGATTGAAATGCTTGTTGAGTCGTTGAACCTGAATGCTCATGGCTGCCTCTCTAAACCGTTAAACCGGATTTGTGGTTATCCGGGCTGACCTGCCGGCAGGCAGGCCAGGCCATATCAATGGGACTGGGTGGGCTGAGCGCGCAGCCGGGCCAGCAGGGTCTCCCCCAGCAGGGTGAAGATCCCGAACAGGGCCAGCAGGCTCGCCACCGCGAAGGCGGCGCCGGTCTGGTACTCGTTGTAGAGGATCTCGATGTGCAGCGGCAGTGTGTTGGTCTGACCGCGAATATGGCCGGAGACCACGGAGACGGCACCGAACTCCCCCACGGCACGGGCGGTACAGAGCAGCAGGCCATACATCAGGCTCCAGCGGATACCGGGCAGGGTGACCCGCCAGAACATCTGCAGGCCGCTCGCCCCCAGCATGATGGCGGCTTCCTCCTCTTCCGGACCACGGGCCTCCATCTGGGGCAGCAGCTCGCGCACCACGAAGGGCACTGTGATGAAGGTGGTCGCCAATATGATCCCCGGGGTGGCGAAGATGATCTTGATGTCGTGCTCGCTAAGCCAGTCGCCGAACCAGCCGCGGCTGCCGAACATCAGCACGAACATCAGCCCCGCTATCACGGGCGACACCGAGAACGGCAGATCGATGATGGTGATGAGCAGTTGTCGGCCCGGGAAACGGAAGCGGGCTATGGCCCAGGCGGCGGCCAGCCCGAACAGCAGGTTGAGGGGCACGGAGCAGAGGGTCACCAGGGCGGTCAGGCCGAGGGCGCTCAGGGCATCCGGCTCGCTGATGGCATGCCAGAAGAAGGCGAGGCCCGGGCTCAGTGCCTGGATAAAGACGGTCGCGAGCGGCAGCAGCAGCAGGGCGGCGAACCAGCCCAGTCCGACGCTGATCAGCAGCCACTTGACCCAGACGGGCTCACGGGTCACGGCAGGCTGGCGCACCTGAGTGACAGGGGCCCCATCGAGGGCCAGGTCCAGGCTTGCGTTGGATGCATTCATATGCGGCTTCCTCCGATGCGTGCCCAGCTCCAGGCCTGCAACTTGTTGATGATCAACAGCAAGACAAACGAGATCAGCAGCATGACGGAGGCGATGGCCGAGGCCCCGGCATAGTCATACTCCTCCAGATGGCTCATGATCATCAGCGGCGCGATTTCCGACACCATCGGCAAATTTCCGGCGATAAAGATGACGGAGCCGTACTCCCCGACCCCGCGGGCAAACGCCAGGGCGAAGCCGGTGAGCAGCGCCGGGATCAGGGTAGGCCACAACACTCGCGCGAAGGTCTGCCAGCGATTGGCGCCAAGACTGGCGGCGGCCTCCTCCTGTTCGGTCTCCGCCTCTCGCAGCACGGGCTGCAGGGTGCGCACCACGAAGGGCAGCCCGATGAAGGTGAGGGCGATCACCACCCCTATGGGGTTGTAGGCGAGCTCGATACCAAAGGGAGCAACCCACTGACCTATCCAGCCGTTGGGGGCGAAGATGGCGCACAGGGCAATACCGGAAACCGCAGTCGGCATGGCGAACGGCAGGTCGATGAGCGCATCCACCAACCGGCGACCGGGGAAGCTGTAACGAACCAGCACCCAGGCCAGGATCAACCCGAACAGGCTGTTGAGCAGGGCGGCGATAAAGGCGGCCCCGAAGCTGAGGCGAAAGGAGGCGAGCACCCGGGGGGAGCCTATCACCTGCCAGAACTCGGCGGCCGTCAGGTTGTTTACCGCGAACAGCACCAGCGCCGAGAGGGGCAACAGCACCAGTATGCTCAGGTAGAGCAGGCTGAAGCCCAGGGTCGGCCCCAGGCCAGGGAGGACGGAATAAGAACTTAATCGCATAACACATCCGTTTGTTATAAAAACTTTCGATACGCTGATTCTGCTCACGACCGCCAGGGACAACAAACACCAATAACGCCTTTGCTAAGCACTTTTTTGTCTAACAACGGCAAATCAGGGCTTTTAGAGCGATAAATATAAAAAAAGGTCTTTTATATAAATAAAAGACCTAACAAACGGAGCGGTGAAACCTGAGCTGCAAAGACAGTCACTATGGGATCAGGGTGGCGAGCCTGTCTGATATCTTGCGGGAACTCTCCTTGTCATATGGGTCGAGGATCAGCGGAAGCTGAGGGCCGCCCGCCTATCCCATTCGGTCGAGACGGGATCCACCACCATCTCGGCCCTGTGATGAAGGGTGTTCAGCAGGTTGAGCCCCTGACTCCACTCCCCATGACCGGACTGGGCATTGATGTGGCCCACCTCGCCTGCATCGAACAGCGGCACCTGCCACTGACGACTCCAATACTCGGCACGTTCGAAGCTCATCCAGGGATCGTTGCGGCTGGCGATGAGCTGGGCGGACACCTTGATGGATCCCGCCAGCGCCTCGTCCGGGATGCCGAAGCGGGCCGGATCAGCGGGAGCCACTATCAGGATGGAAGAGACCTTGTCCGGTTGCAGCCGGGCGGCGGCAATCGCCGTCAGGGCGCCGAAAGAGTGGGCCACCAGGTGGACCCGGCTGCGGCGGCTTCTGAGCTTGCTCGCCAGCTTGGCACTCCAGACGGTGAGGTCCGGCTTGTCCCAGGGCAGACCCAGCATCCGCTGCCACTGGGGAAATTGCTGGTGCCAGCGACTCTGCCAGTGATCCGGCCCACTGTTGTGCAGACCGGGAACCAGAAGGATCTTGTTCATCATGGTGCTCCTATCTGTTGTCACAGGGACCAATCACCGTTAGCGGCCCGGTTGGTAAATCTGGTCGAACAGCCCGCCCTGGGCGAAGTGCTTCTTCTGTGCCTTGTCCCAATCCCCTTCCAGATCCTTGACGGTAAAGAGCGCCAACTGCGGGAACTGGGCCGATGTCTCCTTGAGGATCGCCGGGTTGCTCGGGCGATAATGGTACTTGGCGATGATCCGCTGCCCCTCGTCGGAATAGAGGTAGTCAAGATAACCCTTGGCGACCGCTTCGGTACCGTGCTTCTTGGCTACCTTGTCCACCACGGCAACCGGGGGTTCGGCCAGGATGGAGACCGAGGGCACCACGAGCTCGAACTTGTCGCTGGTCCCCGGCTGATTCAGCACCAGCAGGGCTTCGTTCTCCCAGGCCAGCAAGACGTCGCCGAGGCCCCGCTCGATGAAGCTGGTGGTGGCACCCCGGGCGCCGGAATCCAGCACCTTCACGTTCTTGAACAGATCGCCGACAAACTGCCTGGCTCCCTCCTCAGTGCCGCTCTTCTTCAGGGCATAGCCCCAGGCAGCCAGGTAATTCCAGCGCGCACCGCCGGAGGTCTTGGGGTTGGGGGTCACTATGGCGACATCCTTGCGAACCAGATCGCCCCAGTCCTTGATCTGCTTGGGGTTGCCCTTGCGCACCAGGAAGACGATGGTGGAGGTATAGGGAGACGCATTGTTGGCAAGACGCCCCTCCCAATCGCTGGCGGTAAGACCCGCCTTGGCCACGGCCTCGACATCATAGGCCAGCGCCAGGGAGACCACGTCAGCCTCCAGGCCATCCACCACGGCACGGGCCTGTTTGCCGGAGCCACCGTGTGACTGGCTCACCACCACATCATCGCCCGTCTTGGCCTTCCACTCCTTGGCAAAGGCGCTGTTGTATTCCTGGAACAGCTCGCGGGTCGGGTCATAAGAGACGTTGAGCAGGCGCACCTCGGCCGCATTGGCTTGGCCGAGTGCCAGCAGAGAGAGCAGGGTCAGGGCGGTCATTCGCAATTTCATGGTGATACTCCATATCGTTGGGTTGAGTACAGAATGCCGCCTCCCGCATATATCAGGAAGAAAGAAAAAGCGCTTTGCTTATCTCTTTTACGCATATTAGGTCAACCGCCAACGCACGCTAACAGCCTCATTCAAGCCCCTATATACCCCTACTCGCCCCTCATCACCGTCAGATTGCAGGCACGAAAAAGCCCAGTCTGTTGACTGGGCTTGCTGACTCGCGTGCCGAAGGCGCACAGCAAAAAGGCCTTCCCGTGAGGGAAGGCCTTCAAATTAGTGGCGGAGCGGACGGGGAGGCGGACAGGGTCCGGCTCAAGCACAAGGGGCCACTGGCAGGGACCGAGTTGCCAGTGGCAAGTCGCAGCCCTGTCTGTGGTCCCTTGTT
>NZ_JBGLQX010000013.1:0-126370 GCF_041403065.1 Aeromonas sp. S16(2024)
GGAAGTCGAGAGCCTGTGAGATACGCATAAAAAATCCGAAACCAATCAACAGGTTTCGGATTTTTACACATCAGGAGGATCGGTCAATGGATCCTTAACTGATCGGCATTAAGCCCAGGCTCACCTTTTTGTTTGCTGATGGAAAACGTCCGTCGCGCTCAGTTCACCACGGCCACGTTGATGCTGCCATTGCCCTGGGTCATGCGGACCCGGGCGCCGGGCACGAAGGTGGGGCTGGCCTTTTGCACCACGACGATGGATTCGCCGTTCTCTTTCTTGATCTCGAGCTCGACCCCATCCACCTGGTTGAGCTTGTCACCAGCGGCCTTGCCGGCGGCGGCCCCCGCGATGGCCCCCCCGGCGGCGGCGATGTCGCTGCCGCGACCGCCCCCTATGGTGCTGCCGAGCAGGCCACCGACCACGGCGCCGCCTATGGTGCCGATCAGGGAGTTTTCATCGGCCTGGATCTTCACCGGGCGGGTGGAGATGATGGTGCCGTAGCTGACGGTCTGGACCTGCTTGGCGCGATCCTTGGTGTAGACATCGCCGGAGTAGACATCGCTGTTGGCACAGCCGGTGATGGCGGTGGTGGCGGCCAGCAGGGTAACGAGAGCGATACGTTTCAACATGATGGGCCTCCTGGGCGGGCATCGGGTTAATCGATTTGATGCATTCCACTCTACGCCAACCGGATTGTGCATTAAACCCGCAAAGTGTAACCAATTATGTGACCTGAACGATGGTCAGCCCACGAAACGGGTCAGCTCAGGGTCTTTTCCAGCAGCAGGCGATCCTCCCCGGGGCCGAAATAGCCAGGCTCCTCGGCCAGCAGGGCGTAACCTAGGCGCAAGTAGAGGCGCTGGGCCGGATTGGCCGGATCCACGGTCAGCCTGACTCGTGCCACCTGCCGCTCCGCCAGTGCCTGCTCCACTCGCAGCATCATGCGCTCGGCCAGGCCAAAGCCGCGGGCCTCGGGCCGCACCGCCAGAGAGAGCAGCCAGCCCTGCGATCGATCCTGACCCAGGCCCCCAAGGGCATAACCCAGCAGCCTGCCCTCCAGCTCCGCCACGACCAGCAAGGCGGGCCACAGATCCATGGCCTGACGGAAGAAGAAGGGGGGGTAGACATCCTCCCCGAAGACGTCGGCGTCGATCTGCCAGATGGCGTGCATGTCGGCGTGGGTGGCAATGCGCAAAATGGGGGACGGCTGCATCTGGGCTCCTGTGGTAGCGGCTGCCGGGGGGCAGTCAAAAGAGGGCACAGGGTAGTGGGCCCGTCAGGCTGATGCAAGCGGGTCTGGTTCAGAGGCCGCACAGGGGGATGAACAGATCGCGGTTCCCGGCAGGGGAGAGAGTCCGTTCAGGGGCAAAAAAACAGGGCCCGCAGGCCCTGTTTCATCGACAACCTCGATTGTCTGCAATCAGATGAGGCGGGTCGCCTGCTCCAGCCAGGCGAGATCCTCGCCCTCCAGCAGCGGGCTCAGGCGGCGGTAGACCTCGGCATGGTAGTCGTTGATCCAGCGGAACTCGGCCTGGCTCAGCAGGCTGCGATCGATGAGGCGGGTATCGAACGGTACATAGGTCAGCCGTTCGAAGCCCAGCATCGCCAGCTCGCCCACCTGCTCCAGCTCGGTCACCACCACCAGGTTCTCGCAGCGGATACCAAAGGCATCTTCCCGGTAGTAACCCGGTTCGTTGGAGAGCACCATGCCCGGTTGCAGGGCCACCAGGCTGCCCTTGGGAGCGATGCGCTGCGGGCCTTCGTGCACGCTAAGGAAGTGGCCGACCCCGTGGCCGGTGCCGTGGTCATAGTTGTAACCGGCTTGCCACAGGGGCATGCGGGCCAGCACGTCGAGCTGGATGCCGGCGGTGCCGCGGGGGAAGCGGGCCTGATCCAGGGCGATGTGACCCTGCAGCACCCGGGTAAACATGGCCTTGTGCTCGTCGGTCACCTCGCCCACCTTGAGGGTGCGGGTGATGTCGGTGGTGCCGTCCAGATACTGGGCGCCGGAATCCACCAGGTAGATGCTGTCCTGACCGAAGGGGCGCGGGGTGCCGTTGGTGTGACGGTAGTGGCACATGGCGGCATTGGGGCCCAGCGCCGAGATGGTGTCGAAGCTCGGCTCGACGTAGTGCTCCTGCTCGTGGCGGAAGGCTTCCAGCTGGTCCGCCAGTGTGCCTTCGTCCACCCCTTCAAACTCGCCGGAGGCGATCAGCCGATCCAGCCAGGCCAGGAAGCGGGTGACGGCAACGCCGTCGCGCAGATGGGCGCGCTGCATGCCAGCCAGCTCCACGGCGTTCTTGCACGCCTTGGGCAGCATGGTGGGATCCTGCCCTGCCACCAGGATGGCACCGGCTTCTTCCATGGTGAGCTGGGCCCAGGCGTTGGCGGTGTTGGGGTCGGCCAGCACCTTCTGCTGATCCTCGCCGATCCGCTGCAGCACGTCACCCAGCTTGTCGATGGGGTAGACGGAGACATCCTGCCCCACGTGGCGGCTGAAGGCGATGCAGTCGATCTTGTCGGTGTCGACGAAGAAATCCATGCTGGTATTGGCGTAAAGCACCCCAAAGCCCAGCACCACCGGCAGCCGCTCCACGTCGCGGCCACGCAGATTGAGCAGCCAGTTGATGGGCTCGGCCTGGGTCAGCAGCACCGCATCCAGGCCGCGCTTGCGCAGATCCGCTGCCAGCAGCTCGCGCTTGGCCTGGCTGGACTGGCCCGCCAGCTCCTCGCTGTAGAGGATGACAGGGGTCTTGGTCGGGGCGGGGCGATCGCTCCAGTGCTGATCGATGGGGTTCTCTTCGACCCGAACCAGCGTTATGCCGCGCTCGGCCAGGATCGGCTTGGCGCTCTGGTACCAGGCGAGGCTGTGAAGGCGGGCGTCGAAGCCGACCCGGGCGCCGGACGGCAGTTGCTCTGCCAGCCACTGGACGTGGGGATCTTCGTTCAGGTGAAGAAACTCAAACAGCTCGGCCGGTGCCTGCATGCGGGCCTGCACCGTATAACGACCGTCGACGAACAGGGCCGCCCGCTGCGCCAGTATGATGGCGAGGCCGGCGGAGCCGTTGAAACCCGTGATCCAGTCCAGACGTTCGGCATAGGCGGGAATGTACTCGCCGAGGTGCTCGTCGTCGTGGGGAACGATGAAGGCGTCCAGTTCCAACGTGGCCAGAGTGGCCCTGACCTGGGCGACGCGGGTTTCAATAATCTCGAAATGATTCATGTCGTTATTGCCAGATTGTGATGATGTGAGTGTTCACTGATGGTGGCCGCTTGCCAGGATCTGTCGGATCGACTGGCCTGCCGCCTCGATATGTTGCTTGAGCAGGACCACAGCCTCGTGCTTGCGGCGGGCGCGGCACAGCTCCAGCAGGTGAGCGTGCTCGCGCTCGGCCTTGTCTACGCCACCCTGGGCGAACAGCAGTTCGAAGCGCACGTAGCGATCGCAGCTCAGATTGATCTGGGCGATGAGATCCAGTGCCTGGGGGCGATTGGCGGCCTGATAGAGGGTGGCGTGAAAACTGTGGTTCAACTCGGCCCAGTGCTCGATCTGGGTACCGGACTCCAGCGCCAGATCAAACTGGGCCAGGATGGCTTGCGCCTTGGCGAAGGTCTCCTCCGTCATCAGGTCGACGGCGTGGAACAGGGTATCGGCTTCCAGCAGTGCCCGCAAATAAAAGAGCTCCTCGATGGCCGAAGCGTCCAGCATGGTGACCACGGCGCCGCGGTGGGCCTCGAACTTCACCAGCCCCTGGGCCTCCAGCTGCATCAGGGCTTCGCGCACCGGGATGCGGCTCACCGCCAGCTCCTTGGCGATGGCGTCCTGACGCAGGGGGGCGCCAGCGGCAAACTCCCCACGCAATATCCGGCCACGGAGGTTTTCCATCACCATCTGGGTTCGGGTCTTGTAGGGTGGGGTCATGGTCGGGTCACGATTGGGCGTTACAAAATTGTATATTGTATAAAGTTTGGCTGAATCTACCCCGTCAGGAGTGGCAAGGCAAGGTTTAGGGGCCTGTGGCTGGGCGGCTGGCAGCGTTCGGGGCTGCCATAAAAACAAAAATGCCGGTCAGCGTGGCTGACCGGCATGATGTCACTGATACGAAGCGAGCCTGTTACAGCTGTGGGCCTGCCGCAACCAGGCGTTTGCCTTCGTCGTTGTCGGTGAAGCGCTCGAAGTTCTTGATGAAGCGCTGGGCCAGGTCAACCGCCTTGGCGTCCCACTCGGCCTGGTCGGCATAGGTGTCGCGCGGGTCGAGGATCGCCGGGTTCACATCGTGCAGCTCGGTCGGCACTTCCAGGTTGAAGATAGGCAACACCTTGGTCGGCGCCTGCTCGATGGAGCCATCCAGGATGGCATCTATGATGGCGCGGGTGTCCTTGATGGAGATGCGCTTGCCGGTGCCGTTCCAGCCGGTATTGACCAGATAGGCTTCGGCCCCTGAGGCTTCCATCCGCTTCACCAGCTCCTGACCGTACTTGGTCGGGTGCAGGGAGAGGAAGGCTGCGCCAAAGCAGGAGGAGAAGGTCGGCGTCGGCTCGGTGATGCCGCGCTCGGTACCGGCCAGCTTGGCGGTGAAGCCAGACAGGAAGTGGTACTTGGTCTGCTCCTTGGTCAGCTTGGCGACCGGGGGCAGCACCCCGAAGGCGTCGGCGGTCAGGAAGATCACCTTGTTGGCATGACCCGCCTTGGAGACCGGCTTGACGATGTTCTCGATGTGATAGATGGGGTAGGAGACCCGGGTGTTCTCGGTCTTGGATCCATCATCGAAGTCGATGGTGCCGTCGGCTGCGACCGTCACGTTCTCCAGCAGGGCGTCGCGACGGATGGCGTTGTAGATGTCCGGCTCGGCCTCCTTGGAGAGCTTGATGGTCTTGGCGTAGCAGCCCCCCTCGAAGTTGAACACGCCGTGATCGTCCCAGCCGTGCTCGTCATCGCCGATCAGCTGACGCTTGGGATCGGTGGAGAGGGTGGTCTTGCCGGTACCGGAGAGGCCGAAGAAGATGGCCACGTCCCCATCCTTGCCCACGTTGGCGGAGCAGTGCATGGAGGCGATGCCGCGCAGGGGCAGGAAGTAGTTCATCATGGAGAACATGCCCTTCTTCATCTCGCCACCGTACCAGGTGCCGCCGATGAGCTGCATCTTCTCTGTCATGTTGAAGGCGACGAAGTTCTCGGAGTTGAGACCCTGCTCCTTCCAGTTCGGGTTGGTGCACTTGGCACCGTTCATCACCACGAAGTCCGGCTTGAAGGTTTTCAGCTCTTCCTCGCTCGGGCGGATGAACATGTTCTTCACGAAGTGCGCCTGCCAGGCCACCTCTGTGATGATGCGCACCGCCAGGCGGGTATCCGGGTTGGCACCGCAGAAACCGTCGACCACAAACAGGCGCTTGCCGGAGAGTTGTTTGGTGACCAGCTCTTTCAGATGTGACCACACTTCCGGGGTAATAGCCTTGTTGTCGTTCTTGCCCTGGTCAGACCACCACACGGTATCCTGGGTGGTGCCGTCCTTGACGATATATTTATCTTTTGGGGAACGACCGGTGAAGATGCCGGTGTTGACATTGACGGCGCCGAGTTCGGTAACGACGCCACGTTCGAATCCTTCCAGGTCTGGGCGAGTCTCTTCAGCGAAAAGCTGCTCATAGGAGGGGTTGCGCACGATTTCCTGGCTGTTTTTGATCCCGTATTGGTCCAGTTTCAGTTGTTGTGCCAGGGCGGGTTCTACCACGATAGTCATTATGTTCTCCTGGGTTCAGAGGTGTGTAGGGTTCTATCTGGCGTCCATACTACTACCTAGGTGGTAGTTTTTAGCGATCGCCATCAAACTTTATAAAATAGGGTATTTTTTTGTTATTTAAGTTAAAGGCGGGTTTTGCCCGCCTTTATTTAGTGTAACTGGTTTGCATCATTACCGGGAGCCCCGCTGAACAGGGTTTCGATGTCTACTCCATCAAATTGGTAGTGAGCGCCACAGTAATCGCAGTGCATGTCGATCTTGCCGAGCTCCTGCACCATGGCCACCGCTTCCTCCTTCTCTATCTGCAGCAGAGCCCCTTCGCAGCGAGCGCGGGAGCAGGTGCAGCGGAACTCGATCGCCTGGGGATCGAACACCCGTACCTTGTCCTGATGGTAGAGGCGGTAGAGGATCTCTTCGGCCTCCAGACCGAACAGCTCTTCATCCTTGATGGTGCTGGTGAGCTGGATCAGGTGGTCGAAGTCGGCGCCGTGATCCTCGCTCCGGGCTGGCAGCTCCTGCAGCAATATGCCTGCGGCGCGGGGCTGGCCCTGGTGGTGGCCGGTGCGGATCCAGAGCCGGGTGGCGAGTTGCTCGGACTGGGCGAAGTACTGCTCGAGGCAGGCCGCCAGGGTGTCGGCTTCGAGAGCTATGATGCCCTGATAGCGTTCGCCCTCTTCAGGGGTGATGGTGATCACCAGCTGGCCGTTGCCGATCAGGCTCTGCAGCTTGTCGTCGGTCGGCAGCTCGCCTTCATAGCGTGCCACGCCGCGCAGTTGCTGGTTGTGATCGCCGTTGATCACCGCCAGTCGCACCGGGCCGTCCCCTTGCAGCTGCACAGTGATGGAGCCTTCGAACTTGAGGGTGGCGGTCAGCAGGCTGGTGGCAACCAGCAGTTCACCCAGCAGTTTCTGTACCTGTACCGGGTAGTTCTGGGCATCGACGATGTGACGATAGGTACTATCCAGCTGGACCAGCTCCCCCCGGACTTCGTACTCTTCGAACAGATAGCGATACAGGAGATCTTGGTTACTCATCATGCTTTCCTAGGGTTTTCTGGGGGAAAAGATAAAAACAATGTTAAACAGGTGGTTAGGAACTAATTTCCGCACCTGTCGTCATAAAGGGGCCACAAGGGCGAGTCAGTATTGCTTGACCTTGATTAGCTGGCGTCGCTCCTGCTTGTCGGGGCGGCGCTCCGGGCTTGGGGCGAACTGGCTGTTGAAGCGTCTCGCCTCGCTGTTCTGGGCCCGTTTTTTCAGGCTTTCCTCGGTCTCTTCATAGAGCCGCTGGGCCAGGGGGGCGGCCTTGCGCTGCTCGTTGACCTCGAGCACCCGCACCTCCCGTTCATCCTGGCCCTGCCAGAAACGGACGAGGGCACCGACCTCGACGGCCTTGCCCGGTTTGCTGCGCTGGCCGTTGTAGTGCACCTTGCCGCCGTCGATCTGATCCCGCGCCAGGCTGCGGGTCTTGTAGAAGCGTGCCGCCCACAGCCACTTGTCGAGGCGGACCTGAGTGCTGCTTTGTGCTTGATTCGACATGGATCGGCTCCGGGATGGCTGAAAGGGGAGCCTGATTATACCAGAGGCAGGGCCCGGGATAGAAACAGGGGGAAGCGGGGTGTGACGGAATCTGAATTTTCACAGCTTGATCCCATCCGGTCGGTTGTCTCTGGGTCCATTGCCGTACACAATAGCCAACCGATTTGGATGCCAGAATATTTTGATAAACATGACGCTACCGTTCAGGGATGACTTGTTGAGCTCCCTTCTGGCTCGTTGCAAGTCAGTGCCACTCTCCCGTTTCAGCCAGCCTCTGTTCTGGCTGCTGCTGCTGTTGCTGGCCCAGCAGTGCGCCGTGCTCACCTGGCGTCTGTTCGATCTCACCCAGTCCCCCCGACCCGCGCCCTGGCAGCCTGCGGTCACTCCGGGCCAGGGCGCCGGACCTGCCCGCCTCGATCTCGGCAACCTCAGCCGTCTCTCCCTGTTTGGCAAGGCGCAGCAGCCGCAGGCCGACAAGGTGGCCGAGGCGGCCCTGATCGATGCCCCCAAGACCCAGCTCAGCGCCCAGCTCAACGGGGTGCTGGCCAGTACAGAACCCAGCAAATCCATCGCCATCATCGCCCACAACGGCCTGCAGAACTCCTATGGCATAGGGGATTACATCGACGGCACCCAGGCCAGGATCCGTCAGGTGTTTGCCGACAGGGTCATCATAACCCGGGACGGCCGTGACGAGACCCTGATGCTGGATGGAGAAGAGTACGGCAAGCCGCTGCCCAAGGTGACGCGGCAGGGGGCCGAGCTCTCCTCCGTTCGCAGCGAGTTGATGAGCAATCCTGGCAAGATCACCGATTATCTCAATATTTCTCCGGTCCGGGTGGATGGTCGCATGGTCGGCTATCGCCTCAACCCGGGCAGCAATCCCGAACTGTTCAATCAACTCGGACTGGTCGCCAACGATCTGGCGGTCAGCATCAATGGTCTGGATCTGCGGGACAACGCACAGGCCATGCAGGCGATGCAGCAAGTGGCGGGCGCCACGGAAATGACCGTCACCGTCGAGCGGCAAGGACAGCTCTACGACGTCTATGTCGGCTTGTCAGAATAATGAATTGGAGTAGCACCAAGAATGATAAATAAAGGGAAGGGCTGGCGTCTGGCCACTGTGGCGGCAGCCTTGATGATGGCTGGCTCTGCCTGGGCCACCGAGTATGCCGCCAGTTTCAAGAATGCCGACATCGAAGAGTTCATCAACACGGTCGGCAAGAACCTGAACAAGACCATCATCATAGAGCCCTCGGTGCGCGGCAAGATCAACGTCCGCAGTTACGATCTGCTCAATGAGGATCAGTACTACCAGTTCTTCCTGAGCGTGCTCGACGTCTATGGCTTCGCCGTGGTGCCCATGAACAACAACGTGCTCAAGGTGGTGCGCTCCAAGGATGCCAAGACCTCGGCCATCCCCGTGGTGGATGACAGCAACCCCGGCGTGGGTGACGAGATGGTGACCCGGGTGGTGCCGGTGCGCAACGTCTCGGTCCGTGAACTCGCTCCCCTGCTGCGCCAGCTCAACGACAACGCCGGTGGCGGCAACGTGGTCCATTACGAGCCCTCCAACGTGCTGCTCATCACAGGCCGCGCCGCCGTGGTGAATCGCCTGGTGGAGGTGGTGCGCCGGGTGGATCGCGCAGGCGATCAGGAGATGGACGTCATCAAGCTGAAATTCGCCTCCGCCGGCGAGATGGTGCGGCTGGTGACCAACCTCAACAAGGATGGCAACAACCAGGGGGCCAACGCCTCCCTGCTGCTCTCTCCCAAGGTGGTGGCCGACGAGCGCACCAACTCCGTGGTGATCAGCGGTGAGCCCAAGGCCCGTGCCCGCATCATCCAGATGGTGCGCCAGCTCGACCGGGACCTGCAGAGCCAGGGCAACACCCGGGTCTTCTACCTCAAATATGGCAAGGCCAAGGATCTGGTGGATGTGCTCAAGGGGGTCAGCTCCAGCATAGCGGCCGACAAGAAGGGCGGCGCGGCCACCACAGCCACCGGCGGTGGCGCCAGCATAGGCGGCGGCCAGCTCGCCATCTCCGCCGACGAGACCACCAATGCCCTGGTGATCACCGCCCAGCCGGACGTCATGGCCGAGCTGGAGCAGGTCATCGCCAAGCTCGACATCCGCCGCGCCCAGGTGCTGGTGGAGGCGATCATCGTCGAGATCCAGGATGGCGACGGCCTCAACCTCGGGGTGCAGTGGGGCAACGCCAATGGCGGCGGCACCCAGTTCGCCAATACCGGTCTGCCCATAGGGCCGGCCATCATCGCGGGCAAGGATTACAAGGACAACGGCAACACCGACGGGCTTGAGAACCTGCTCGGTGATTTCAGTGGCATGGCGGCCGGTTTCTACAAGGGGGACTGGGCCATGCTGGTGACGGCGCTCTCCACCAACACCAAGAACGACATCCTCTCGACCCCGAGCATAGTCACCATGGACAACAAGGAAGCCTCCTTCAACGTCGGCCAGGAAGTGCCGGTGCAGAGCGGCTCCCAGAGCTCCACCACCAGCGACCAGGTGTTCAACACCATAGAGCGCAAGACGGTGGGCACCAAGCTGGTGGTGACGCCCCAGATCAACGAAGGGGATTCGGTGCTGCTCAACATAGAGCAGGAGGTCTCCAGCGTGGCCCAGACCCAGGCGACGGGTACCGCCAACCTGGGCCCCACCTTCGATACCCGTACCGTCAAGAACGCCGTGCTGGTCAAGAGTGGCGAGACCGTAGTGCTGGGCGGCCTGATGGACGAGCAGACCAAGGAGCAGATCTCCAAGGTGCCAATATTGGGGGATATCCCTGTGCTGGGCTACCTGTTCCGCTCCACCTCCAACACCACAGCCAAGCGCAACCTGATGGTCTTTATCCGGCCGACCATATTGCGTGATGCCAACGTCTATTCCGGGGTCTCCAGCAACAAGTACACCCTGTTCCGTGCCGAACAGTTGAACCTGGCGGCCGAGGAGGGCTATGCCACCTCGCCGACCCGTCAGGTGCTGCCGGCCTACGGTCAGGATGTGATGCTCTCCCCCGAGGTGCAGCAGCAGATCGAGCGGATGAAGGCCCAGCAGCAATCCACCGCCACCGGGGCCAAAACCCAGGTGCAGGTGCAGGTGCAGGGGCAACCCTTCGTGCAGAGCAAGCCCTGATGGCCGCCTACCAGCTCGATGGCAGCGAGCTGCCGGCCCCCTTGCCGGAACTGCCGTTTGCCTTCGCCCGCAACTTCGGGGCCATCCTGACCGAGCGTCAGGGCGCCCCCGTGCTGCTCTGTCGTCAGGGGGTCGCGCCGCAGACTTTGCTGGAAGTGCGCCGGGTGGCGGGGTGCGCCTTCGCGGTGGAGCAGCTTGGTCATGACGAGTTCGAGACGCTGTTGATGGCCCACTACCAGCGCGACTCCTCCGAGGCGCGCCAGCTGATGGAGGATCTCGGCAACGAGATGGACTTCTTCGCCCTGGCCGAAGAGCTGCCCCAGAGCGAGGATCTGCTGGACGCCGACGACGACGCCCCCATCATCCGCCTCATCAACGCCATGCTGAGCGAGGCGATCAAGGAGGAGGCGTCCGACATCCATATCGAGACCTTCGAGCGGGCCCTGGTCATCCGCTTCCGCATCGATGGGGTGCTGCGAGAGATACTGCGCCCCCATCGCAAGCTCGCCTCTTTGCTGGTGTCGCGCATCAAGGTCATGTCCCGCATGGACATCGCCGAGAAGCGGGTGCCCCAGGATGGCCGCATCTCACTGCGCATCGGCGGCCGCGCCGTCGACGTGCGGGTCTCCACCATGCCGTCCAGCTACGGCGAGCGGGTGGTGCTGCGACTGCTCGACAAGAACAACGTGCGCCTCGAGCTCAAGCAGCTCGGCATGACGCTGGCCAATCGCAACATCATCAGCGAGCTTATCCGCAAGCCCCACGGCATCATACTGGTGACGGGCCCGACCGGTTCGGGCAAGTCCACCACCCTCTATGCGGCGCTCTCCGAGATCAACTCTCGGGATCGCAACATCCTCACGGTGGAAGACCCCATCGAATATGACCTGGAAGGGGTGGGCCAGACCCAGGTCAACACCAAGGTGGACATGACCTTCGCCCGGGGCCTGCGCGCCATACTGCGTCAGGATCCGGACGTGGTGATGGTGGGGGAAATTCGTGACCTCGAGACCGCCCAGATCGCGGTGCAGGCGTCCCTCACCGGTCACCTGGTGATGTCGACCCTGCACACCAACACCGCCATCGGCGCCATCACCCGGATGCGGGACATGGGGATAGAGCCCTTCCTGCTCTCCTCGTCCCTGCTGGCGGTGCTGGCCCAGCGGCTGGTGCGCACCCTCTGCCCCGATTGCCGTGCCCCGCACCCCATCTCGGAGCAGGAGCGGATCGCCATGGGGCTGGATCTTCCGCCGGATCAGCAGATGTGGCGCCCGGTGGGCTGCGAGCAGTGCAACCACACCGGCTATCGCGGCCGGACCGGCATCCACGAGCTGGTGGTGATCGACGAGGCGGTGCGCGAGGCGATCCACAGCGCCAGCGGCGAGCTGGCCATCGAGCGCCTGATCCGGGGCCATACCCCCAGCATACGCCGCGACGGCATCGACAAGGTGCTCCAGGGGCAGACCAGCCTCGAAGAGGTGCTGCGCGTGACCCGGGAAGACTAGGATGGCTGCGTTCGAATACAAGGCCCTCGACCCCAGGGGCAGACAGAAGTCCGGGGTGATGGAGGGGGACTCCGCCCGTCAGGTGCGCCAGCTGCTGCGCGAGCAGGGGCTGACCCCCCTCGAGGTAAACGAGACCACCGAGAAGGCGAAGCGGGAGGCCAACCGCTTCGTGCTGTTTCGCCGTGGCGCCTCCACCTCGGAGCTGGCCCTCATCACCCGTCAGCTGGCGACCCTGGTGGGCGCAGGGCTGACTATCGAAGAGGCCCTCAAGGCGGTGGCCGAGCAGTGCGAGAAGGCCCACCTGCGCAGCCTGGTGGCCACGGTGCGCAGCAAAGTCGTAGAAGGTTACTCGTTGGCCGATTCGCTGGGGGCCTTCCCCCATGTGTTCGATCAGCTGTTTCGCTCCATGGTGGCGGCCGGTGAGAAGTCCGGTCACCTGGAGAAGGTGCTCAACCGCCTCGCCGACTACACCGAGCAGCGCCAGCACATGCGCACCAAGCTGCTGCAGGCGATGATCTACCCCATAGTCCTCACCCTGGTGGCGGTGGGCGTCATCTCCATACTGCTCACCGCAGTGGTGCCCAAGGTGGTGGCCCAGTTCGAACACATGGGCCAGCAACTGCCCGCCACCACCCGCTTCCTCATCGGTACCAGCGAGCTGATGCAGCACTACGGCCTCTGGTTCCTAGTGCTGCTGTTTCTGGGGGGCTTTGTCTGGCGCTGGTGGCTCACGGATGCCGGACGGCGCCGCCACTGGCATCAGGTGGTTCTGCGCCTGCCTGTCATCGGCAGGGTCAGTCGCGGCCTCAACACCGCCCGCTTCGCCCGCACCTTAAGCATCCTCAACGCCAGCGCGGTGCCGCTGCTGGAGGGAATGAAGATCTCGGGGGAGGTGCTCTCCAACGACTTTGCCCGCCACCGCATCGGCGAGGCCACCGAGCGGGTGCGGGAGGGGACCAGCCTGCGCAAGGCGCTGGATGAAACCAAGATTTTCCCGCCCATGATGCTGCACATGATCGCCTCCGGCGAGCAGAGCGGCGAGCTCGACAGCATGCTGGAGCGGGCGGCGGACAACCAGGACAGGGAGTTCGAAACCCAGGTGAACATCGCCCTCGGGGTGTTCGAGCCCATGCTGGTGGTCTCCATGGCCGGGGTGGTGTTGTTTATCGTGATGTCGATCCTGCAGCCGATCCTCGAGCTCAACAATATGGTGAATTTATAAGGTTCGGGTGTCTGGATAGGCTTCGTTATTCGAACCCGTAGGTTTGATTAGCCGGCAGGCGTAATCGGACGATCGCGGGTCAACAATCAATCGTCGATGGCTCATGCCATCTCATTTCGTTAGGGAGTCAGTCATGCAAAAGCGTCGTCAATCGGGTTTCACCCTGCTGGAAGTCATGGTGGTCATCGTGATCCTGGGGATCCTGGCCAGCCTGGTGGTGCCCAACCTGATGGGCAACAAGGAGAAGGCGGATCAGCAGAAAGCGGTCTCCGACATAGTGGCGCTGGAAAATGCCCTCGACATGTACAAGCTGGACAACAACCGCTACCCGACCACAGAGCAGGGGCTGGATGCCCTGGTCAACAAGCCGACCGCATCACCCGAGCCGCGCAGCTACCGGGAAGGGGGCTACATCAAGCGCCTGCCGCAGGATCCCTGGGGCAACCAGTACCAGCTGCTGAGCCCGGGCCAGTTCGGCAAGCTCGACATCTTCAGCATGGGGCTGGACGGCGAAGCCGGGACGGATGACGACATCGGCAACTGGAATTTGAAGGACTTCCAGTAAGTGATTTGCCGCCCCGTTTGTTCCGCCTTGCTGGAGCGGCCTGAATGAGGGCTGCGCCATCTGCTCGTCGTCAGGCTGGCTTTACTCTGCTGGAAGTCTTGCTGGTCGCCATGTTGATGGGGCTGGTGGCCACCGCCGTCGTCCTCAGCATGGGGGGCGCCCGGGGGGACAGGGAGCTGGACAAGCAGGCGCGTCGCCTCATGGCGACCCTGCAACAGGCGCAGGAGTATTCGGTGATGGATGGCCGGCTGCTGGGATTGAGAGTCGAGCAGAGCGGCTGGCAGTTTATGTCCCGCAATCCCAAGGATCGCAAGTGGCAGGCGCTGACCGGCGACAAGCTGCTGGGGCCGGTGCAACTGCCGGAAGGGGTCACTCTGGCCGTCGAGCTGGAGGGGTTCAGCTGGCGCACAGATTCGGACGAGAAGAGCGAGCAGGGCCGCGACGAGAAGGAGCGCACGCCCCAGATCTTCATCTTTCCGGGGGGGGAGCTCACCCCCTTCGTGCTGACCCTGAGCCAGCAGGACGAGGATCTGAGCTACCTGCGCACCCTGAAGGGGGACGAGTTCGGTCGCCTCTTCCTGCAAGAAGACGAAGAGGAAGAAGAGTGACGGACACCAGCGCAGGCGGCGAGGGAGTTCGTAGCGTCACCCCGGCGGGCGGGCCCGCCAGGGCGCGCGGCATGACGCTGCTGGAGGTCATGGTGGCGCTGGCGGTGTTCGCCATCGCCGGCCTTGCCGTGATGAAGACCGCCAGCGAGCACCTCTCCGGCCTCAACTACCTGGAGCAGAAGACCCTGGCGACCTGGGTGGTGGAAAACCGGCTGGTGCAGCAGAAGCTCGAGGGCAAGTGGCCGGGAGACAGCTGGGTGGAAGGGGACGAGGAGCTGGCCGGACAGACCTGGTACTGGCGCTATCGTGGCGTCGCCACCAGCGACAACAACTTCAAGGCCCTGGACGTGGAGGTGCGCACCGCGCCCAAGGCAGAGAGCCCGGTGGCCATGATGCGGACCTATATCAGCCGATGAATCTGCAGCAACGTGTATACATGACCCGGAGTCGGCGCCAGGCCGGCTTTACCCTGCTTGAGATGCTGGTAGCCATCGCCATCTTCGCCAGCCTCAGCATGGGGGCCTATCAGGTGCTGCAGGGGGTGCTCACCAGCGACGAGGTAGCCAAGCGCAAGGAGCTTCGCCTCTCCGAGCTGCAGCTCGCCTTCAGCCTGCTGGAGCGGGACATCACCCAGATGGTGCCGCGCAGCGGCCGCATCGACGGCGAGAACAACAAGGTGCTGCTGGCGGCCTCCCGCTTCGGCCAGCAGAGCGATGACTGGGGGATGGCCTTTATCCGTGGCGGCTGGCTCAATCCGGACGGCATGCTGCCGCGCTCCGGCTTGCAGCGGGTGGGCTGGCGACTCAAGGAGCAGACCCTGGAGCGGCTGAGCTACCTCTACCCGGATCCCGCGATCGGCACCGAGCCGCGCATTCAGCCGGTGCTGACCGGGGTGACGGCCCTGCGGCTCTATTTCTACGACAAGGGCGCGTGGAAGGAGGAGTGGACCCAACGCGACCTGCTGCCCTATGGGCTGGCGGTGGAGCTGGAGCTGGTGGATTACGGCACCATACGCCGTCAGTTCCTGATCGGTGCCGGCGGCCAGAGGGCGACAAATGAAAACTGATCAGAGTTTCCCTCTAATCGTCACAACGGATAACGGTACCCTTAGTCGTCGCCAGTTCCTGATAGGAGCCGGTGGTCAGAGGGCTGAAAATGGCAATTAAGCGCCGCCGGGGCCCATTCCGTACCACACCCGGCCGGCAAGGGGGCATGGCCCTGCTGGTGGTGCTGCTGATTCTGTCGGTGATGGTGATCATCGCCAGCAACATGAGCGGCCGGTTGCAGCTGGAGCTGCGCCGGACCAGCAACCTCACTGCTGGCAAGCAGGCCTGGTGGTATGCCATGTCGGCGGAGGCGCTGGTGATCAAGGTGCTCAACCAGGACTTCAAGGATGACCCCGATGTGGTCAACCTGGGCCAGAACTGGGCACGGCAGGATGCCGTCTTCCCGGTGGACGACGGCACCCTGTCCGGGCGGGTGCGGGATCTGCAATCCTGCTTCAACCTCAACAGCCTGAGCCTGGCCCTGAAAGAGGGGGAGAGCGGCGATGATCTCGATGGGCAGCCCTATCAGTTCAAGGCGTTCCGGGCGCTGCTCGAGGCGCTGGAGATGGATGAGTACGAGGCGGTGCAGCTCACCGACGCCATCCGCGACTGGACCGACAAGAATACCCAGCTGGTCTCGAGCAACGGGGCCGAGGATGCCTATTACGAGGGGCTCAATCCCCCCTATCTGGTGGCGAACCAGTGGCTGCTGGGAACGGACGAATTGCGGGCCGTGCGCGGGGTGAGCAGCCAGCTCTACGCCCGGCTCGCCCCCTATGTGTGCACCCTGCCAAACGACAAGCTGGTGGTGAACATCAACACCATCAAGCCGGAGCAGGCGGCCCTGCTGGTGGGGCTCTATCAGGGCAAGATAGGGCTGGACGACGCCAAGCGGGTGCTGACCAACCGCCCCAAGAAGGGGTGGAAGGAGAAGAAGGAGATGACGGATGAGCTGTCGGTACAACCGGGTAGCATCACGGGGCTGGACGCCGCGCTGGACATCAAGAGCAGCTTCTTCGAGGCCCGTCTGCTGGCCGAGGTGGGTGATGTGCGAGCCCGGCTGGAGACCGTCTTCCAGCGCGGCAAGGACAACAAGCTGGTGATGCTGCGCCGTCTGAACGACGGTGCCGAATAACAGGGAGATGGCAGGCCTCTGGCCCCCTCTGTCCCGCCCCTTATCTGGACTGCAGCCGACGGCTGCGGCCCCGCCCATCGACGAGGATGCTGGCGGGCATGGCAGGAGAATAATTTGTGAGCGAGAGTCTGGTCATCCGTCTGGGGACCAATGCGCAGCAGCCGGTGCACTGGCTGGTGTGGTCGACGCAGGAGCAGGAGATCATCGCCTCCGGCACCCTGGCCTCGGCCCATGCCCTGGGTGAGCTGCAGGAGCGTGCCGGTGGCCGCCCCGTGGTGACCCTGGTGCCCGGCAGCGATCTCATCTTCCGGCGGGTCAGCCTGCCGGGCAAGTACAGCCGTCAGGCCGCGGCGGCGCTGCCCTATCTGCTCGAGGAGCAGATCGCCTCCGACGTGGACGAGCTGCATCTGGTGGTGCTGGGTCATCAGGGACAGGACGTGGATCTGATGGCGGTGGACAAGGGGAAGATGCAGGAGTGGCTGACTTGGCTGCAGCAGGCGGGGCTCAAGACCCTGCAACTGCTGCCGGACGTGCTGGCCCTGCCGCCCGCAGCCGAAGGGTGGTCAGCCCTGCAACTCGGCGCCGAGTGGCTGATCCGCCAGGGCCCAGTCCAGGGGATAGTCGCCGACGAGCCGCTGCTGGCCATGCTGCTGGCGGCCCAGCCCGAACCCGTCACCATCCATAGCCATACCCCGGCTCCCGCCATCGCGGCCGCCAACTGGCAGGCGGCGGATCCCGAGCTGCCCATGCTGCTGCTGGCGAAAGGGGCGATCGCTTGCCAGGCGAACCTGCTGCAGGGGGCCTATCGACCCCAGACCGAATACGGCCGTTACTGGCTGCAGTGGCGCAAGGTGGCGGTGCTGGCGGGGATACTGCTGCTGGTGGCCCTGGCCCAGCGCGGGGTACAGCTCTATCAACTGACGGAACAGGACAAGGCCCTCAAGGCCGAGATCCGGCAGGTCTATACCCGGATCTTCCCGGGGGAGACCCGCATCGTCAACGTCCGCAGCCAGATGGCCCAGCATCTCAAGTCCCTGGGGCAGGCTCCGCAGGGTGGGGTTCTGCTGCTGCTGACCGAGCTGGCGCCTGTGTTTGCCGAGGTACCCGGTCTCAAGCCCGAAGTGATGCGTTTCGACGCGGCCAGGGGCGAGCTCAGGTTGCAGGTCACGGCCCCCGGTTTCACCGAGATCGAGCGTTTTCGCGAGCTGGCGGGCAAGCGCTTCGAGGTGCAGCAGGGTGAGGTGCGAAGCCATGAGGGCAAGGTGGAAGGGGCGCTGGTGCTGAAGGGGAAATCATCATGATGGACAAACTGCAAATCTGGTGGCGTGGCATCAGTCCCCGCGAGCAGCGGCTGGTGGCGGTGGGCGGTTGTGCCCTGCTGATCGGGCTCTGCTACTGGGTCATCTGGCAGCCCGTCGCCAATCGCATCGACGAGCGGCAGCGGCAGGTGGCCAACCAGCAGCAGACGCTCGCCTGGTTGAAAGAGAAGGGGCAGGAGGTGCTGGCGATGCAGGGGGGCCAAGGCCGCCAGGTAGACACCAGCGGCACCCTGGACGGGGTAGTGAACCGCACCGCCTTCAACCAGAAGATCAAGATAGCCAGGCTGCAACCCCAGGGGCAGGAGCTGCAGGTGTGGATAGACACAGTCCCGTTCGAGGATCTGCTGCTCTGGCTCGCGACCCTCTCCGAGCAGTACGGCGTCCAGGTGCAGATCATAGAGGTGGCCCGGGAGGGGCTGGCTCCCGGCCTGGTCAAGGTCAGGCGTTTGCAGTTGAGCCGCCCCCAATGACACCAAGCGTAATGGGCGCCGTTCGGTTTTTGGCATGGCGCTCAATGTTGGCTCCTGGCTTGGCCCGGGCCGGATCCTTGCAGTCGAGTCCTGTTCTATGAAACAAAAAGTCCTGATCGCCGCCCTGTTTCTGGTGGCCTATCTCGGTTTCCTGCTGGTGAAGTTGCCAGCCACCCTGGTGGTGCGCCATCTGCCGCTGCCCCCCAACCTGGTGCAGCTGGAGGGGGTGAGCGGCACCCTCTGGAGCGGCCAGATTGCCCGGCTGCAATATGCCAGCGAGTCCCTGACCCAGCTGCGCTGGGAGCTCGACGGCTGGTCGCTGTTGCGGCTGGCGCCCGAGGTGTCGGTGCGTTTCGGCGATCGCGCCGGCCTCAACGGTCAGGGGGTGATCGGCTGGAATGGCGCCGCCTTCGGTCGTGACATCACCCTCAACGCCCCCGCGCCCTGGGTGCTGGCGCGGGTGCCCACACGCCTGCCCTTCCCTCTGACGACGGCGGGCCAGTTGCAACTCAAGGTCGATCAGTTCGCCCAGGGCCAGCCCTGGTGTGAGGAGCTTTATGGCAACCTCAACTGGTACGGCGCCGAGGCCGACACCCCGGCGGGCAAGCTGCTGCTGGGGGATCCCGAGCTCAAGCTGACCTGTCTCGACTCCCGTCTGGTGGCCGAGCTCAAGCAGGGCTCCGAGGCGGTGCAGGTGCAGGGCAAGCTGGAGTTGCAGGCCAATCGCCAGTATCTGTTCCAGGGCACCCTCAAGCCTGGGCCCGAGCTGCCGGATCAGATGAAGCAGGGGCTGCCCTTCCTCGGTCAACCCGACGGTCAGGGCCGCTTCCCGCTGCGCTATCAGGGCCGGATCTGAGGGCGCTGTCCTTTGCATACCACACCCCGCTTCGGCGGGGTGTGGTCGTTATGGGGCGGGCGTCTCTGGTGCGCCGCTCGGGGGCGTGATGATGAGGTGGTTGAGAAAGAGGCTGAACAGCTCGGCCCGGGAGCCGAGCCGCAGCTTGCCGTAGAGGTGCTTGCGGTGATTCTTCACTGTGCCGCTGCCGATCCCCAGCTCGACCGCGATTGCCTCGGTATCCAGCCCCTGCAGCAGCAGGCTCGCCACCTGCCGCTCCCGGCGGGTGAGCCTGTCCCCGCCCACGCTGGTCATCGCCTGCTCCACCGTCGCCTTGAGGTCGCTGCCATCGGGCCTGGCCGGGCTTTGAGCCAGCAGCGCTGCCCCCTCCCGCCAGTGCTGACGACACAGCGAATGCACTAGCGGAAACAGCGCCTCCAGCTTGCCCCGCTCCTCCGGGCGAAGGCTCTGGCGCTTGTCGAGGCGGCCCAGAAACAGCATCAGAGTGAGACCGCCGCGCACCGGCAGGATCAGCCCCACCTCCTCCTGCCAGCCGGTGGCCTGATAGAAGTGGTGGCGGTATTCGGGATCCAGCCGCCCCTTCGACACCTGCGCCAGGGTCCAGACCCCGGCGGGGAGGCCGTCCTGAAGCGCCTGCATAAAGGGGTCCTGGCTGAAGTGGCTGGTGAGGTAGCGATCAAACAGCAGGGCCCGCTGGTGGCTCAGATTGTCATGGAGGTAGACCGGGCGCTGCCCCACCCCGAGCAGCAGGGCGCAGTCGAATGCCACCTGCTGCTGGATGAGGCGCACCAGGGCCGCCGCAAAGGCCGGGCTGTGCAGGGCATCGACGACGGCGGTCAGGCTCTGGGTCAGCGAGTCTGTGGCGAGGGGCTGGCTCATGGCGACGGGCTCCGGATGGCGAGAAGAAGGCTTCCCACTATGGCCGGATGCTAGCACAAGAGTGGCAAAACTGTCCCCTGGGGGACATATCCGCCCCGAGTCATAGGGGCGAGTATGGCGACTTTCCCCTGCTGTTGGAGACCCCATGATCGACCCCCATTTGCTTGATGATCTTGCCGAGCGTGGCCTGGTGGCCCAGATGTCCGACCCGGCGGCGCTGGCCGACCATCTCGCCACGCCGCGTACCCTCTACTGCGGCTTCGATCCCACCGCCGGCAGCCTGCACATAGGCCATCTGGTGCCGCTCTTGATGCTGCGCCGCTTCCAGCTGGCCGGCCACACCCCTGTGGCTCTGGTGGGGGGCGCCACCGGCCTCATCGGCGATCCCAGCTTCAAGGCGACCGAGCGCAGCCTCAACAGCGCCGAAACCGTGCAGGGCTGGGTGGCCAGCCTGTCGGCCCAGATCCGGGCGCTGCTGCCCGCGAGCGAGGGGCTGGCGGCACCTGTGCTGGTCAACAACGCCGACTGGATGGGGCAGATGTCCGCCCTCGATTTTCTGCGGGATATCGGCAAGCACTTCTCGGTCAACGCCATGCTGGCCCGCGAATCGGTGCGCCAGCGGCTGGCCCGCCCGGATCAGGGCATCTCGTTCACCGAATTCTCCTACGCCCTGCTGCAATCCCAGGACTTCGCCGTGCTCAACCAGCGTCTCGGTTGCACCCTGCAGATCGGTGGCAACGATCAGTGGGGCAACATCACTAGCGGCATGGATCTCACCCGCCGGCTGCATCAGGCCCAGGTTTATGGCATGACGCTGCCCCTCATCACCAAGGCGGATGGCACCAAGTTCGGCAAGACGGAAGGAGGCGCCATCTGGCTGGATCCGGCGCTCACCTCGCCCTACGCCTTCCATCAGTTCTGGCTCGGCACCGCGGACGAGGATGTCTACCGCTTCCTGCGCTACTACAGCTTTATGCCGCTGGCCGAGATTGATGCGCTGGAGGCGGAAGACGCCGGTCGGCAGGGGCGCAAGCAGGCCCAGCAGGTGCTGGCGGACGAGCTGACCGAACTGGTGCACGGCAAGGGGGCACTGGCGGCGGCGCGGCGCATCGGCGAGCTGCTGTTTTGCGGCGACGTGGCCCGCCTCGGCGAGAGCGATCTCGCCCAGCTGGCCCAGGATGGCATGCCGAGCTGCCGTCTCGAGAAGGAAGCGGATCTGGTGACCCTGCTGGTGTCGACCGGGCTAGCCGGCTCCAGGCGGATTGCCCGCGAGCTGCTGGCCGCCGGTGCCATCAGCCTCAACGGCCAGCTGGCGGAGGGGGGCGAGCTGGTGGAGGGGGACTGGCGCTTTGGCCGCTACCTGCTGCTGCGCAGGGGCAAGAAGCAGTACCATCTGGTGCTGCGCTCCTAGAGGGCCAAGTTTTCCATCAACTAGGTGTTGATAATGGATCTGTTGATGTCGCTGGCCCACCCAGTTCGCGGATCACGTAGTCGAGGAAGTGGGTGATGAGGGCCGAGTCGGCGCGCCTCTGGGTGTAGAGGGCGTAGAAGTGCGCCCCCTTGGGCCGGTAGGCGGGCAGCACCTCGCACACCGAACCCGAAGCCAGCTCATCGGCTACCAGATAGCGGGGCAGGCGGGCGATGCCGAGCCCCTGAGCCATCGCCATCTGGACCGACTTCTTGTTGCTGAAGGCGAGCTCCCCGGCCACCTCCAGGAGGATCTCCTTGCCCTGGTGGAGCAGGGTCCAGTGCTCGCGGCGACCGTAGTCTTGGCTGCGGGTGATGAGGCTGTGATGTTGCAGATCCTGGGGCTGCACCAGGGGCGGATGTGTGGCCAGGTAGGCCTCGCTCGCGCAGAGCACCAGATCGTCCTGGACTATGGGGCGCGCCAGATAGGGCTCGCTGCGCAGCACTGTGCTGCGAAAGGCGACGTGCAGGTTGTCTCGCACCAGGTCGGCGACGTGGTTGGAGAAGTCGGCGATGATCCGCACCTCGGGGTGGCTGGCGCGAAAGCGCAGCAACACTGGGGTCAGCACCACCTCCCCCCAGAGATCCGGCGCCGTGATCCTGAGCTCGCCGCAGAGGCTATGGCGACGCCGTTGCAGGCCGTCGAGCAACTCCTCGTGCAGGGCCACCATCTGGTCGGCCTGCTGGCAGGCCAGCTTGCCCGCATCGGTCAGCTGTACCCGGCGGGTGGTGCGGCTGAGCAGCACGGCCCCCAGGCTCTGCTCCAGATGGCGCAGATCCTTGGAGGCCTTGCTCGGAGTGATGCCGAGGTGGCTGGCGGCCGCGGCGAAGGAGCCGAAGCGGGCGATGGCGAGCAGCA
Organism: Aeromonas sp. S16(2024); assembly: GCF_041403065.1. Classification (NCBI taxonomy): domain Bacteria; kingdom Pseudomonadati; phylum Pseudomonadota; class Gammaproteobacteria; order Aeromonadales; family Aeromonadaceae; genus Aeromonas; species Aeromonas sp. S16(2024). Next base: position 22,371 of record NZ_JBGLQX010000013.1, read on the forward strand.
GCCGCATCAGATAGAGGGTGTCGAGTTTGTGGTTATCCATGGGATTCCTCAATTGCATCCTGTTGGGAATGAGTGTCTTTCTTTTCGGCCTGATTATGTCTTTATGGGCTGGGATTATAGTGGCGTCAACGAGGCACAGATGCCAGGAGAAAGACCATGATCCCGATGTTGAATGATGAGTTCCACTTTGTGCGGGCCGGGCAGCGGCTCAAGAATCGGGCCGTACTGGCCCCGCTGACCCACAACATGAGCGCCGACAATGGGGATCCCAGCCGGGCCGAGCTCGACTGGCTGGCCCGCTGCGCCGAGGGAGGCTTTGGCCTGCTCATCGGTGCCGCGACTCAGGTGCAGCCTGGGGGGCGCTGCTGGCCTGGGCAACCGGCCCTGATGACGGATGCCCAGCAGTCGGCCTTTGCAAAGCTGGCGCAGAGCGCCCAGGAAAACGGCGCCCTGGCGCTGCTCCAGCTTCACCACGGTGGGGTCCGTGCCCAGCCCGATCTGAACGGCACTGCCCCGGTCGGCCCCAGCGCCATGGCCCCGGGTATCCGCTATCCGCTTGGGGTCGAGGCACTGACGGAGGCGGATATCCTCCGGCTCATCGATTCCTTCGTGGGGGCCGCCGAGCGTGCCCATGGGGCCGGCCTGCACGGGATCGAGCTCCATGCCGCCCACAACTTCCTGCTCTGCAACTTCCTCAATCCCCTGCTGAACCAACGGGAAGATGGCTGGGGGGGCAATCTGGCCGGGCGGGCACGGCTCCTGATCGCCATAGTGCGGGGGATCCGGGCCAGGCTGCCGAAGCGCTTTCTCATCGGGGTGCGGCTCTCACCGGAGAGCTATGCCCATATCGAGGGGATCCGGCTCGCCAACCAGCTGGCGCTGGCCGAGTTGCTGGCGGAGGAGGAGATCGACTACCTGCACTTCTCCATGGGGGACAGCTTCAAAATGGCGAACGAGGATCCCGACGGTGGCTCCCTGCTGGCGGCGGTGCGAGCCGGGGTCGGGGGGCGGGTGCCGCTCATGGTGGCGGGCCGGATCCGGGACGCCGAGTCCGCCCGGTTGGCCCTGGCCGGCGGCGTGGACCTGGTGGCGGTGGGGGCGGCGGCCATCGGCAACCCGGACTGGATGCAGAGGGTGAGCCGGGCCCAGCCGCTGCGCCAGCCTCCCTTTGGGGCAGCTCTACTGACGGATCTTGGCTTCACCGATCGCGCCCTGGATTACCTCGGCAGCCTGCCGGGCCTGGTGGTCCGTGCCGAGTGTGAGGGGGTGCTATGAGTGACTGGGCCATGCTCTGGATGTTCGTCCTGGCCTTCTTCCTCATCTCCGTCTCCCCCGGCCTGTGCATGATGCTGGCCATGAGCGTCGGCGCCAGTTTGGGGCTGAGGCGAACCCTCTGGGTCATCGCCGGGGAGCTGCTCGGGGTGGGTCTGGTCGCGCTGACCGCCTTGCTGGGCTACACCCGGGTACTGGTGGAACACCCGGCCCTGCTGCAGGGCTTCAAATATGGCGGCGCCCTCTATCTGCTTTGGCTGGGGGTCATGGGTCTGCGCCCTGGCCCCAGCGACGGGCCCGCCCCCGAGGTGGACAGGGGGCGAGCCGGCCTGCTGCTGCGGGGCTTCACCGTGGCCATCTCCAACCCCAAGTCCTGGCTCTTCATGATGACCCTACTGCCCCCCTTCATCAGCCCGGCCCTCGACACTAACGTGCAGACCCTGGCCTTCGTCGCCGTGATAGTGCTCATCGAGAGTGTCAATCTGCTGCTCTACGCCTACGGCGGACAGAGTGCGCACCGCCTGTTGCAGGGGCAGGGAAGGGGCAATCTGCTCGGGCGCATCTCGGCCCTGTTGATGATGGGTATCGCCCTCTATTGGCTGCTGGGGTGAACGAAGAGGGGGAAGCGGCCGTGCACGACCGCCTCCCTTCAGGCCATGAGGGGCAGCAACTCGGCGTAGTCCTTGAGAGCCGGGAAGCGCTGGAACTGCAGGGGCGGCATGGCGCTGTCCGGCTGGTGGATGCCGAGCTGGTGGGCTATGCCGTAGTCGGCGGAGGCGACCAGGATCCGCTCGCTGTCATCGACGAACAGGGTGCGGGCCGGATCGAATGCCAGTCGTTCTGCCAGCGCCTGCCAGCAGTGCTGGCTCTCCTTCGACCAGCCGAGCTCATGGGTGCTCACCATCAGATCCAGATGCCCGGCGAGGCCGAGTCGGGCATCCTTCACCGACAGGCTGGCGGGGTGGGCGTTGGTAAAGAGCACCAGCTGCTTGCCCGCCGCCCGCAGGGCGGCCAGGAAGGGAATGACATGGGGCCGCCACTGGATCTTCTCCAGGATCTCCTGCTTGAGGGCGCGGATGTCGAGCCCGAGCGTCCGGCTCCAGTAATCGACGCAGTACCAGTCGAGGGTGCCGCTGACGGCCTGATAGCGGGCATCGATCTGCGCCTTGGCGTCGGCCAGCGGCAGGCCGAGGCGCGCGGCGTAGCGCTCGGGCACCAGCTGCTGCCAGAGGTGGCTGTCAAAATGAAGGTCGATCAGGGTGCCATCCATGTCGAGCAGAACTGTGTCTATCTGGTGCCAGGGCAGTGGGGTGGGCATGGGGCCTCTTTGTGTCGGACTGGGTGGGGAAAACGGGGGGCATTATAACGGATTTTTCAGGCACCTTTCCGGCCCTTGCCCCGTGGTGTTCCCTCGGGGAGTCGTTTACTCTTGAAGCACTCTTTTTTAACGAGCAGTCAGCCCCGATGAGTGACCCCCACAAGTGCAAACCCGAACACGTCCGCGTCGAGGCCATGGCCCATGACAAGCGCAAGCCGGAGATCCTCAAGGCCGAGCTGGTGGCCGAGAGTCGGCTGTTCAAGGTGGAATCCCTGCATCTGAAATTCAGCAACGGGGAGGAGCGGGTCTACGAGCGGATGCGCGGTGGCAACCGGGGCGCCGTCATGGTGGTGCCCCTGTTCGATGCCCACACCTTGCTGCTGGTGCGCGAATACGCGGCGGGCACTCACTCCTACGAGCTGGGCTTCCCCAAGGGGCTGATCGATCCGGGCGAAGATGCCTTCGAGGCGGGCAACCGGGAGCTGATGGAGGAGGCGGGCTTCGGGGCCCGTGACCTCGTTCCCCTCAAGCAGGTCTCCCTGGCCCCCGGCTATTTTTCCAGTCGGATGGACATACTGCTGGCGCGGGATCTCTACCCCGAGCAGCGGGTGGGCGACGAGCCCGAGCCCCTCGAGGTGATCCCCTGGCCCCTCAATCGCATTGACGAATTGCTGGCGCGACCCGACTTCACCGAGTCGCGCAGCATCAGTGCCCTGCTGCTGGCCAGCAAATGGCTGGCGGAGCAGGAAAGCTAGCCCAAGCGTGGGTAAAGGTAATAAAAACAGAGGATAACAAGATGCAGGAGTTGTTGGCCTGGATACCTGGGGTCAAGGAGATAGCCCGCGAAGCGGGACGTATCCTTCACGAAATCTATCACGGCGGTCAGTTCGAGCGTCAGCTGAAGGAGGATGCGACCCCGGTCACCAGTGCCGATCTTGCTGCCGATGCCTACCTCAAGCAGGCGCTGTCGGCGCTCACCCCCCATGTGCCCGTGCTGACCGAAGAGGCGGCCGATGTGCCCTTCAGCCAGCGAGCCAACTGGCGGCAATACTGGCTGGTGGACCCCCTGGACGGCACCGGCGAGTTCATCGCCGGCAGCGGTGACTTCGCCACCCTGATCGCCCTGGTGCGGGACAATGTCCCGGTGCTCGGGGTCATCTATGCCCCCGAATCCGACGTGCTCTACTGGGCGGTGCGAGGCCACGGCGCCTTCAAGGAGGTGAACGGCGAGGTGTACCCCATCAGCGCCATGCACCACGAGCACGACCAGCCCGACTCCCTGGTGGTGGCCATCAGCCGCCGCCAGAAGCTGGAGAACCTGACCCGCCGCCTCAACCCGGCCATCAACTACGAGCTGATCCCGCTCGGCTCCAGCTCCCTCAAGTCCTGCCTGGTGGCGGAAGGGGCGGCAGACTGCTATGTGCGGCTCGGCCCCACCGGCGAGTGGGATACCGCCGCCGCCCAGTGCATCGTCGAGGCGGCGGGGGGGCGCATCCTCAGCCTGGCGCTGCAGCCGCTCAGCTACAACGAAACGGAGTCGCTGGAGAACCCTGACTTCATCGTGATGGGGGACCCGGATCTCGCCTGGGGCAAGATCCTGACTCACTGAACCGGTTAAAATGTAGCCAGCTCATCCAATCAGGCGGCCTCGTGGCCGCCTGATTGCTTGGTGTGATCCGCTGGCTTGGCGCGGCATATTCAGGTGTATTCGCTACTTAAATGGATTGCTGTAGTGGATCATCACAGCCAAACCCAAAGTGCTGGCATCTATTTTCAGGTAATTCTGAAAACCTCGCATTGGTCGAAATAAAAAATCGACCAGTGGTTATATTTTGGTTTTATATTTTGCGTAATTTGCTGTTTAAAGGTTTAACCGAACAGGGCGGACTGGAAATTCCGCCCAATCTCACTGGCTGACCCGAGCTTTGCCAGTGAGATCTGCCAATGCCGAATTTTGAGAATTAAATGCTAAAGGAGCACAATATTTTTAGATTTTAATACTATATATAAGTGGTTTATCAATGAGTTCATCTGCAGAGGTCACCCGGGAGTTATCCGGTTCCCACTCCACCACTGTCAGCACCGGCTGGCGTCGTCACGATACCCACTGGGTCATCAGCCTGTTTGGCACCGCCGTTGGCGCGGGCATCCTGTTCCTCCCCATCAACCTGGGTCTGGGGGGCATCTGGCCCCTGGTCATAGTCGCGGTACTGGCCGGTCCCATGACCTTCCTGGCCCACCGCGGGTTGGCGCGCTTCGTGCTCTCCTCTTCGCGCCCCCACGCCGACTTCACCGAGGTGGCCGAGGAGCACTTCGGCAAGATGGCCGGTCGCCTCATCTCGGCGCTCTACTTCCTCTCCATCTTCCCTATTCTGCTCATCTACGGGGTCGGGCTCACCAATACGGTGGAGAGCTTCATGATCAACCAGCTCGGCATGGATGCCCCGAACCGGGTGATGCTCTCCGGCCTGCTGGTGTTCGCCATGATCGCCGTGATGATGGCGGGGGAGAAGGCGATGCTGCGGGCCTTCGCCTTCATGGTCTACCCCTTGGCGGCCATTCTGGCGGCGCTCTCCTGCTACCTCATTCCCCAGTGGCACTGGCCGGAGGTGACCGCGTTCGAGGGGGCCAGCTTCCTCAACACCGTCTGGCTGGCGCTGCCGGTCACAGTGTTCGCCTTCAGCCACGCCGCCGCCATCTCCGGCTTTGCCAACGTGCAGCGCCGGGAATATGGCGAGCAGGCTGAAGCAAAGAGCGGCCTGATCCTGCGCAACACCACAGTGATGCTGGTGGGCTTCGTGCTCTTCTTTGTCTTCTCCTGCGCACTGAGCCTCTCGCCCACCCAGCTGGCCGAGGCCAAGGCCCAGAACGTCTCGGTGCTCTCCTATCTTGCCAACATCACAGACAACCCTGTGATAGTGACGCTAGGGCCGCTCATCGCCTTCATCGCCATCAGCTCCTCCTTCCTCGGCCACTTCCTCGGGGCCCGGGAAAGCCTGAAAAGCCTGATCGCCAAGCCCACAGGGCTGTCGCTGGCCAAGGCGGACAAGCTCGGCATCGCCCTGATGTTCTTCGCCATCTGGGGGGCTGCCGTGATCAACCCGGGGATCCTGGGTCTGATGGAGACCCTCTCCGGCCCTGTCATCGCCATGATCCTCTTCATCATGCCGGTGGTGGCCATCTACAAGGTGGAGGCGCTGGCCCGCTTCCGTCAGGGCTGGGTGAACGGCTTTATCCTGCTGACCGGATCGCTCTCGGTCTCGGCCCTGGTCTTCAGCCTGCTGAAGTAACAGCGGCGCGGTGGCTAAAAAGAGAAGAGGCGACCCAAGGGTCGCCTCTTCTCATTTCATGGGGTCTGGGCCTCAGCCCAGCTTGGCGCCGTTCTCCACCGCCTGCTCCGGGATGGCCATCACCACGGCGCCATCGGCCCGGTAGAAGCCGGTCAGCAGAAACTCCGACTGGATGGGGCCTATCTGCTTGGCCGGGAAGTTCACCACGGCGACTATCTGGCGCCCCACCAGCTCCTCCGGCTGATAGAGATCCGTTATCTGGGCGCTGCTCTTGCGCACCCCGAGTTCGGGGCCGAAATCCGCCCACACCTTGTAGGCGGGCTTGCGCGCCTCGGGGAAGGGCTCGACCCGCACCAGGGTGCCCACTCTCAGCTCCACCATCTCGAACTGCTGCCAGCTTATGGTCTGCATCTTGGCTCCTCCTTTCACACACCTTGCATTGACCCCAGCATGCCTCGAAATGGCAGCCCCTGTCTTCGGCAAGGGGCCGGACTGTTATGGCTGCGGGCCGTTTTGCTGGCGCCAGCGCGACGGGGTCAACCCGGTCTCGGCCAGGAAGCGCTCGGCGAAGGCTCCCTGATCCCGATAGCCGCAGCGGCTGGCCACCTCGCCTATGGGCAGTTGGGTATGGGAGAGCAGGGTGCGTGCCAGCGCCATGCGCCGCCCGCGGATGTAGTGGGAGGCGCTCATGCCGAACTGCTGGCGAAAGGCGTGCTTGAACTGGCTCTGGCCGAGGCAGGCAACAGAGGCGAGCCGCTCGTTGCCAAGGGGCTCGGCGAGGTGGGCCTCGATGTGGCGCTGCACTCTTGTCATGCGGGGGGCCAGAGTGGGGCCCATGCCCTGACCCTGGGCCAGCAGGTTCAGCCAGATCTGTTCCATGCCGACCACATGACGACCCTGGCGCACCATCTGATGCAGGAAGGCGAGGTAGTGGCGCTGGGGCTCGTCCAGGAGGATGAAGGGGCGCTCGCCAAGGGCCTCGGGCAGCCAGTGGCTCTCCTGCACCAGGAAGGAGAGCGCCGGGTCGGCGGCGTAGTCGTGACGTTCACCCGGGGCTATGACGCAGGCAAAGCCAGGGGCGAGGCGACGTCCCTGGCCCTGCACCTCGATCTCGAGGGGGCCGTCCAGGGGGATCACCAGCTGGGCGAAGTCGTGGCTGTGGCTGCTGATGTCGCTCTGGTAGCGGCGCAGGCTGAACGAGCTGGGGGCGGATAGGGATGACGCGGCACCGGGCCGCGTCATCGAAGAGGGGGGATTATGTGCCATGGGCCACCGGATTACTCGGCGTCGAAATCTTCGATCTCTTTGCCCAGCGCCTCCATGATGGCGCGCACCTCGGCGGGGACGCTGTCCGGATGATCCTTGCGCAGATCGTCGTCACAGGGCAGCGGTTGACCGGTGAATGCGTGCAGGAAGGCCTCACAGAGCAGCTCGCTGTTGGTCGCATGACGCAGGTTGTTCACCTGGCGACGGGTGCGCTCATCGGTCAACACCTTCAGCACCTTGAGCGGGATCGAGACGGTAATCTTCTTGACCTGTTCGCTCTTCTTGCCGTGCTCCGCATAGGGGCTGACGTAGTCGCCGTTCCACTCTGTACCCATGTTCCACCTGTTCTCGTTTGGCCGTGAGCGCGGATTTTAACCCTTAAGGTATTCAATGGCAATCCAACAGCAAAGCCATTTAGACGTCTAGAAGTGTTGACGGCTTTTTTAAGGTGGCGTAGTGTGATGCACCATGGGCCGGCACTCCGGCCAGCGCAAATGAGAGCGGGGCAGGACGACCTACGAGGCGGATCGGCTCCGGCAACACATCAAGGAGAGTGACATGACCCACAAGGCCACCCTGGCGGTACGTTGTATCGGACATAGAGACAGATCAACTGCACAGTCACAGCGCCAAGGAGAGCATCATGAGTCATAAGGCCACCCTGGCGGTACGCACCGGGATTGAGACAGACACACAGCACGGTGCCGTGGTGCCCCCCATCTACCTCTCCAGCAACTACACCTTTGCCGACTTTGGCGAGCCCCGTCAATACGATTATGCCCGCTCCGGCAACCCGACCCGCACCAATCTGGCGGACGCGCTGGCGGCCCTGGAAGGGGGCGCCGGCGCCGTGGTGACCGGCACCGGCATGGGAGCCGTCCATCTGGTCACCACGGCCCTGCTCAAGGCGGGGGATCTGCTGATCGCCCCCCACGACTGCTACGGCGGCACCTGGCGCCTGTTCGAGTACCTGGCGGCCAAGGGCCACTACCGGGTGCAGTTCGTCGATCAGGGGGACGAAGCGGCGCTCGCCGAGGCCCTGGCGCAGCAACCGGCCCTGGTGTGGGTAGAGACCCCTTCCAACCCCCTGCTGCGGGTAGTGGACGTGGCCGCCATCGCCGCCGCCTCCCATGAGGTGGGTGCCAGGGTGGTGGTGGACAACACCTTCCTCTCCCCGCTGCTGCAACAGCCGCTGGCCCTCGGCGCGGATGTGGTGGTTCACTCCACCACCAAGTACATCAACGGCCATTCCGACGTGGTGGGCGGGGTCGCGATCGCCAAGGAAACCGAGCTGGCCGAGTCCCTGGTGTGGTGGGCCAACTGTCTGGGGCTCACCTCCGGCGCCTTCGACTCCTACCTCACCCTGCGTGGCCTGCGCACCCTGGCGCCGCGCCTGCGTGCCCATCAGGAGAATACGGATCGCATTCTCGCCTTCCTGCAGCAGCAGCCGCTGGTCAAAAAAATCTATCATCCCAGCCTGCCGAGCCACCCGGGCCACGAGATTGCGCGCCGTCAACAGTCCGGCTTCGGCGCCATGCTAAGTTTTGAACTCGATTGCAACGAGACGGGGCTGCGCGCCTTCCTCGCGGCGCTGCGCCTCTTCTCGGTGGCGGAATCCCTCGGCGGGGTGGAGAGTCTGGTGGCCCATCCGGCCAGCATGACCCACAGGGCCATGACCCCGGCGGCGCAGCAGGCGGCGGGCATCAGCGCCCAGTTGCTGCGCCTCTCGGTGGGCATAGAACACGGTGAAGACCTGGTGGCCGATCTGGCTCAAGGCTTTGAACAGGCGCAGTTGGCACAACAGGCAGAACAGGTGAAGTAATGGAACAGCAACAGCAAGGAGAGAGTGCGGTGGCGGCAGAGAGAGCCTTGAAGCGGCGTCATGTGCACAAGTTTGGCGGCAGCAGCCTGGCGGATCCTGTCTGCTATCGCCGGGTCGCCAGCATTCTCGAACAACAGGCCGAGCAGCAGGGCGGTGGCAGGGAGCTGGTGGTGGTCTCCGCCGCCGGCAAGACCACCAACCGGCTGATCCAGCTGGTGGAGCTGGCCGAGGCGGGTGACGAGGCCGCAGGGGAAGCCATCACTGCCCTGCACGCCTACCAGCAGAGCCTGATCGACGGCCTGCTGGAGGGGGAGTTGCTGCTCGACTTGAGCCAGCAGCTGACCGACGACATGCAGCAGATCGCCAAGACCCTGGAAGGGCAGTTTGATCGCTTCGAGCGCAACGGCCTGCTGGCCTTTGGCGAGGTGTGGTCGGCGCGCCTGCTGGCCGCCCTGCTCAGCAGCCGCGGCGACAAGGCCATCTGGCTCGACGCCCGCAGCTTCCTGCGCGCCGAGGATGGCGCCCTGGTCAAGGTCAATACCGCCATCTCCAGCGAGCTGCTCAAGGCCCGCCTGGCCGAGCACCCCGGCCGCATAGTGGTGACCGGCTTCATCGCCGCCGACATGGAGGGGCGCTCCTTGCTGCTCGGCCGCAACGGCTCCGACTACAGCGCCAGCCTCTTGGCCGCCCTGGCGGACGGGGAGTCCACCACCATCTGGAGCGACGTGGCCGGTGTCTACAGCGCCGATCCGCGCCGGGTGAAGGAGGCGCGCCTGCTGGAGCGCCTGAGTCTGGCCGAAGCCAACGAGCTGGCCCGCCTCGGCTCCTCCGTGCTCCATTCCCGTACCCTGCAACCCGTGGCCGACAGCCGCCAGCGCCTCACCCTGCGCTGCAGCTACAACCCGGACGAGGGGTGTACCCACATACTGCGCCGGGCACCGCGCTCCGGTGGGGCCCGCATCGTCTCCTCGGTGGATCAGATTGCCCTCATCGAGCTCAAGGTGCTGCCGCAGACCCATTTTGATCAGACGGTAGCGGCTATCGAAGCCCATCTGGCCCGCCATCGCCTCAATCCGCTCACCCTACAGCGCCAGCCGGATCGGCGGGTGCTGCGCCTGGCCTACACCCTGGAGGTGGCACAAGGGGCCTTCGAGGTACTGCGGGACTTCCAGCTGCAGGGCAGCTTCACTGGCCTCATCCAGAAGGAGGGGTTCAGCCTGGTGGCCCTGGTGGGGGCAGGGGTGACCGACAACGCCGAGCAGTGTCACCGCTTCTATCAGCTGCTGGCGGATCAGCCCCTGGAGTTCGTGCAGGTGGCCAGAGACGGCCTGAGTCTGGTGGCCGTGCTGCGCCAGGTGGTGCTGGAGCCCCTGCTCATCGCCCTGCACAGCGCCCTGTTCAGCCGTCCGACCCGGGTCGGTCTGGTGGTGTTCGGCAAGGGCAACATAGGCGGTCACTGGCTGGCGCTCTACGCCCGCGAGAAGGCGCGGCTCGAGCACGAGCTCAATCTGGCGCTCACCCTCTACGGGGTGTTCAGCTCGGAAGGGGGCCTGCTGGACGAGGAGGGGCTGGATCCCCTCAAGGTGCGCGACAACTTCAATCCCAAGCCGCTGATCTGGCCGGAGCTCTTGTCCCAGCTGGAGCAGCATGGCTTCGATGCGCTGATCGCCCTGGACCTGACCGCCAGCGAGACGGTGAGCCGCTACTACCCGGACTTCGCCCAGCTCGGCTGCCACATCATCGCGGCCAACAAGTTTGCCGGCGCCGCCGACAGCGAGTTCTACCAGCGCATCAAGCAGACCTGCCGCGATCATCAGGTGCAGTGGCGCTACAACGCCACCGTGGGTGCCGGGTTGCCCATCCAGTCCAGCATCCAGATGCTGCGCCAGAGTGGGGATCGCATCCAGGGAGTTTCCGGCATCTTCTCCGGCACCCTCTCCTGGCTGTTCCAGCAGTATGACGGCAGCCGCCCCTTCTCCGAGCTGGTGGACGAGGCCTGGCAGCACGGTCTGACCGAGCCGGATCCCCGCGAGGATCTCTCCGGTCAGGACGTGCGCCGCAAGCTGCTGATCCTGGCGCGGGAGGCGGGGTTCGAGCTCGACTCCGCCGACATCGAGCTGGAGAACCTGGTGCCCGTCTCCCTGCGCAAGGTGAGCACGGATCAGTTCATGGACAGGCTCAAGGAGCTGGATGATCCCATCCAGACCGCCTTCGAGGGGGCCCGCCGGGTCGGCAAGGTGCTGCGCTACGTCGCCCGCTTCGAGCACGATGGCAAGGCGCGGGTCGGTCTTGAGACCCTGGAGCCCCACCACCCGTTCGCCAACCTCTTGCCCTGCGACAACGTGTTCGCCATCGAGAGCGACAGCTATCGCACCAACCCCCTGGTCATTCAGGGGCCGGGGGCGGGGCGCGAGGTGACCGCCGCCGCCATTCAGTATGATCTGTGGCAGATCTGCGCCAGCCTCTAAGAGCCTGGTGGATGACACAGAGAAGAGGCGCCCAAGGGCGCCTCTTCTCGTTGGTGGTCACAATGCCTTACCAGAACAGCCTGCCCAGCAGGGGGGCGAGCAGCACTGTGGCCATGCCGGCTATCATCATCACCATGCTGGAGACCACCCCCTCCTCGTTGCCCATCTGGTACGCCCTGGCGGTGCCGGCGCCATGGGCGGAGGCGCCGAAGCCCGCCCCCTTGCCGAGGCGGCTGCGGATGGCGAGCACCGTCAGCACACTCTCCCCCACCGCCATGCCGATCACCCCGGTCAGCACCACGAACAGGGCGGTGAGATCGGCGTTGCCGCCCACGGAGCGGGTCGCCTCCACCGCGAAGGGAGTGGTGATGGATCTCATGGCCATGCTGCGCTGCAACAGTTCGGAGAGGTTGAGCCAGCGGGCCAGCAGCACTGTGCTGCCCACCGCCATCACCACAGAGGCGATCACCCCCACCGACAGGGAGAGCCAGTGGCGGCGCATCAGCGCGCGGTTCTCGTAGACGGGCACCGCGAAGGCGACGGTGGCCGGGCCCAGCAGCCAGAGCAGCCAGTGGGATTCGGCCATGTAGTCCTGATAGGGGATGTGGAACAGCACCACCACGGCCACCAGCAGGGCGGGGGCCAGCAGCAGCGGCATCAGGGGCAGGATGCGTTTCTTGCCATAGAGCCACTTGCTGGCGTAGTAGAACAGCAGGGTGAGGGCGAAGCAGAGCAGGCCGAGCAGGGTGTCAGACATGGCGGCGACTCCGGCGGGCCAGCTTCAGCTCCAGGCGATAGACCCTGTCCACCACCAGGGCCGTGGTGCCGAGTACCAGCACAGTGCTTGTCACCAGCACCACCATGATGCGCCACCCCTCCTGCAGCAGCAGATCCTGATAGTTGACCACTGCCACCACGGCGGGCACGAAGAACAGCAACATCTCCGCCAGCAGCCAGCGGGCCCCGGCGCTGAACCACTGGGCCTTGACCACCCCGAGCAGGATGCAGACCAGCAGCAACAGCATGCCGGTGAGGTTGGCGGGCAGGGGCAGGTGGAAGGTGCGTACCGCGGTGTCGGCCAGCAGCCAGATGGCTGCCAGCAGGGCGATTTGGAAGGGGGTTTGCAACCAGCGAAGGCAGAAGGCTTTCATGATGGGCGTCTTTCTGTGAACCTGGTCACAGTATAAGCGGGGGCCAAACCTGCAAAAAATGAATTTAAATTATGAAAAATATGCCAAATTGGCATTATTTGGCGATCACCCCAGACGAGCGTCCCATGGATATCCGAGCCCTGCGTTACTTTGTCGAACTGGTGCGGGAGAAGAGCTTCACCCGCGCCTCCGAGAAGCTGTTCGTCACCCAGCCCACCATCAGCAAGATGATCCGCAGCATGGAGGAGGAGCTGGGCCAGCCCCTGCTCAATCGGGAGGGGCACAGCTTCACCCTGACCGACAGCGGCCAGGTGCTGTTTGCCCGTGGCCAACTGATCCTGGCCCAGATGCAGCAGCTGGAGGCGGAGCTCGCGGATCTTCAGAGCCTGCAGCACGGGCGCCTGGCGCTGGGCATACCGCCCATGGTGGGTCACGTCTATGCGGATCTCATCCGCGCCTACCGCAGCCGCTACCCCAAGGTGGAGCTCTCCATAGTGGAGTACGGCGGGCGCCGCATCGAGCAGGCGGTGCTGGAGGGGGAGCTGGATCTCGCCATCACCATGCTGCCGACCAGGGAAGAGGGGGTGCTGAGCGCCCTGGAGCTGGACTGCTATCCCATTCAGGTGGTGCTGCCGGACCTGCCCCGCTGGCGGGCGTGTGCCGAGATCCGGCTGGAGGATCTGCAGGAGGAGCCTTTCCTGCTCTACACCCAGGCCTTCACCCTGAGCGAGCGGCTGGAGCAGGCCTGCCAGCAGGCGGGCTTCACCCCCCAGGTGGCGGCGCGCAGCAGCCAGTGGGACTTTCTCACCGCCATGGTGCGCAGCGGCATGGGGGTCGCCTTCCTGCCCGAGCCCATCTGCCGGCGGCTGACCCCGGACGGTCTGGTGCTGAGGCCCTTGCTGCCGGAGCTGAGCTGGCGGCTCGGGGTGATCTGGCCGAGTCGGCGCTACCTCTCCCGCACTGCCGAGGCCTGGCTCGCCCTGTGTCGCGAGCAGGGGGCGCGGGGCTAGGCGCTACTTGCCGACCTTGTCCCCCTGTGTCGCGAGCAGGGGGCACGGGGCTAGGCGCTACTTGCCGATCTTGCCCTCCTTGTCGTGGGGAGGCATGCCGAAGGCATCCCGGGCCGGATCATAGAGATAGGATCTGTAGTCGCTCCCCTCGCCGGGCAGCTGGGGATTGTTCAGCCTGAACAGCTGGCGCGAGGCCAGTTGGGTGAACGCCAGGGAAGGTTGGAAATGCTGGCGCCAGAGCTGCTTGAGGGAGCCGTCCTGCCAGGCCAGCCGCAGGCCGAGCTGGATGCGCTCGCGCTCCTTGTGGTAGGTGGCATGACTGTAGAAGGCGTGGATCAGCGGGTAGAAGAGGGCCACATGGCGATCGACGGCGAGGGTCGGCAGCCTGGGGTGGTGAGTCTCCCACTCCGCCAGTATCTCGTTGGCGCCGCGACAGAAGAGATCGACCCTGCCACGGGCCACCATGCGAAACAGCGACTCGTAGTTGTCCACCTCCTGCACCTGGAAGCCGTTGTGGCGCAGGATGTCGGCATCCTGCCACCCCTTGCCACTCCCCTGACTGAACGCCTGAAGCTGGGCCAGGGTGCGGACCCCGGCCAGCGCCTCAGCACGGTCGGCGCCGACGAAGCAGACCCGGTAACCGAGAATGCCGAGATCGATGGGGAAGGGGATCAGGCTGACCTCGGGGTGAGGTGTCTTCTGGGGCCAGTTGTCGACGATGAAGAGGGCATTCTTGCCCGCTTTTTGCACCTCGAGCCGCATCCGCGCCTTGTTCATCTTGAGGGAGTCACGCAGCTCGTATTCGCCATATTGCTGGCGGGTCTTCTCCAGCGCCAATCGCATCGCCTCCCGGTAGTAGTCCATGCGGGCATCCTGTTCGTTTTCCGGGCTGAGCAGGGTAAATCGGGTGGCCGCCATCGGGGAGGAGGAGAGGGAGAGCGTGAGGAGCAGGAGCAGGAGTCGATACATCTTGGCCGGGTTCTACAACGGGATTGTGCCCATTATAGTTCGGTGCCCCAGCGGCGACACAACGCTATTGGCCCCCGGCTCCTCTGACCTCTGGGGCTGGCCTCAGACGGCATTTATCTGCGACCTCAACAGGCAGCAGAGTGTGATGATGGGACCCGGGCTCTGCTGGCCTAACCTCAGACCGATTCCATCAGGGCGCCCAGCTGGCGGCACAGCTGGCGCAGGGTCTGGTTGTCGAGGCAGCCGAAGCCGAGCAGCCAACCCTCCCGGGTGGGAGGGGCGAGGTGATACTGGCGCAGGGGGCGCAGCCCCAACCCCCGGGCGTTGGCCGCCTCAGTCCAGCGGGCCTCGCCCCCGGTGGGGAGCAGCACGGCGCACTGCAGCCCGGCGCCGCTGTGGATGGGGGTGAGTCTTGGGCAGTGCTCGGCCAGCTCGGCCAGCAGCAGATCCCGCCGGCTCTGGTAGACGAGACGGCTCTGGCGCAGGTGGGTGGCGAAGTGGCCGGCGCGGATGAAGTCCGCGGTGACCGCCTGCTGCAACTGGTTGCTGTGGCCGTCGACGGCGGCGCGGGCCCGGCTGAAGGCCTCCATCAGGGGGCGTGGCAAGACCAGGTAGGCGAGGCGCAAGGAACCAAACAACACCTTGCTGAAGGTGCCCACATAGAGGACGCGCCCCTGGCCATCCAGCCCCTGCAGGGCGGGGAGCGGCCGCTGATCGTACTGGTACTCCCCGTCGTAGTCGTCCTCCAGGATCCAGGCCCCGCGCCGCTCGGCCTCCGCCAGCAGCGCCATGCGGCGCGGCAGGCTCATGGGGACCCCGAGGGGGTACTGGTGGGCCGGGGTGCAGTAGATGAGCCTGGGGCTGGGGTGTTCACCGGCAGGATTGAGCCCCTCGGCGTCCACCGGCACCGGGTGGATGCGGGCGCCGGCGCTCTCCATGGCGGTGCGGGCCCCGGGATAACCGGGATCCTCCACCCAGACGGTGTCACCGGCATCGATGAGCAGCTGGGTCGCCAGCAATATGCCCTGCTGGGAGCTGGTGAGGATCAAGATCTGCTCCGGCTCGCACACCACGCCCCGCGACTGTACCAGGTAGCTGCTGATGGCACTGCGCAGCTCCCCGAGCCCTTGCGGATCCCCGTAATTCATCCAGTCGCTGGCCCCCTGGCGCCACTGGTGCTGCATCAGGCGACCCCAGAGCGCCTGGGGAAAGAGGCGGGGATCCGGCTGGCTGGAGGCAAAGGAGTTGCCCACCTCGGGCACCTCGTGACAGGCCCCCCCTTGCGCCATCTCCTGACCACGGCGTGAGAGCCCCGCCGCCGACTGGGACGGGCGCGGTGCGGGGCGCACCGCCGCCAGGGCGACGAAGCTGCCGGCCCCCACCTTGCGCACCAGATACCCCTCCGCCTCCAGCCGGCCATAGGCCAGCTCCACAGTGCTGCGGGAGATGCCGAGATCCCGGGCCAGCATGCGGCTGGCCGGCAGCCTGCCGTGCAGCGGCAGATGACCCGCCAGTATGGCTTCACGCAGGGTGCGCACCAGCTGTTCGTGCAGGGGAAGATCGTTTTGCTGCTGGTCGGCAAAGAGGGTTGGCAGAACTGTCATTATGCTGGCTCGTGCGGTGAGATTGGTCTGCCCATATTGGCAAAATTGGTCGGCGTGGCAAGGCCATTTTGTCGCTACATTGGTGGGCAAGGAAGTGAAGCAATCTCATTGGCAACACACATTGGCTACAGAAGGAGTCTGCATGTCGGAATACAGTGCCACCATCAGCTGGCAGCGAGGGGCCAGCGAGCCCTTTGTCGATCAGCGCTACAGCCGGGCCCATGAGTGGGCGTTTGACGGCGGAGTCAGGGTGCCCGCCTCCTCCTCCCCCCATGTGGTGCCCTTGCCCTGGTCGGTGGCCGAGCACGTGGATCCCGAGGAGGCCTTCGTCGCATCCCTCTCCAGCTGTCACATGCTGACCTTCCTCTGGCTGGTCGCCAGGGCGGGTTATCTGGTGGAGAGCTACCGGGATGAGGCCGTCGGCGTCATGGAGAGAAACGAGCAAGGTCGCCAGTCCATCACCCGGGTCACCCTGCGTCCCAGGGTGCGGTTTGGCGGCGAGCACCGGCCCGATCTCGCCGCGCTGGAGCGGCTGCACCACCAGGCCCACGAGGAGTGCTTTATCGCGAACTCGGTCAACACAGTCGTCACCACAGAGATAGCGCTGTAATCACAAGGAGGTTCAGGATGAGTCATGTATTGAGTACCGGGGTTGCGAGCCCACTGGAGGCCAGCGCCTTCTTCGAGGCCCAGTTGAAGTTTCGCACCGATCCGGCGGATCTCGCCGCCGATCTGCTGGCCGGGGAGGCGGGTGAAGGGGGCAGCATAGTGGTCATCGACACCCGCTCCCCCGCGCACTACGCCGAGGGCCATATCCCGGGCGCCATCTCCTTCCCCCATCACACCATGAGCCCGGCGACCACCCAGGGGCTGTCGCGGGACAGGGTCTATGTCTGCTACTGCGATGGCATCGGCTGCAACGGCTCGACCCAGGGTGCGTACAAGCTGGCGGCGCTGGGCTTTCGGGTCAAGGAGCTGATCGGCGGCCTGCACTGGTGGCGCCAGGACGGCTTCGCCGTCGCCACCGGCAGCGAACCTGGGGTGCTGCTGGAAGGGGGGATCGCCTGTGCCTGCTGAACCCATCCTCAACGATCATGACCAGCCCCTGGGCGAGTCTCTGCCCGACTGGCGTGGCGCCGAGTTTCCCCCTCACCGGGTGCTGAGCGGCTGGGGCTGTCGCCTGGAGCCGCTCGATCCCGAGCGCCACGGCGGCAGCCTGTGGCAGGCCTTCAGTGCCGACAGCGGGGCCATGTGGACCTACCTCACCAGCGGCCCCTTCGAGGATGAGGCGGCCATGCAGGCCTGGCTGCGAGGAGTCGTCGCCAGGGTCGATCCCCAGTTCTATGCCATTGTCGATGCGGTGAGCGGCCGGGCGCTGGGGCTCGCCAGCTACCTGCGCATCGACCCCGCCGCGGGCAGCGTGGAGGTGGGCTGGCTGCACTTCTCGCCGGCCCTGCAGCAGTCGCGGCTGGCGACGGCGGCCATGGCGCTGATGATGGCCAATGCCTTCGCCCTGGGGTATCGCCGCTACGAGTGGAAATGCAATGCTTTGAACCGGCCCTCCTGGCAGGCGGCGCTGCGGCTCGGTTTTTGCTATGAGGGGACCTTCCGCCAGGCCCGGGTCGACAAGGGTCACAGCCGGGATACCGCCTGGTTCTCGGTGATAGATGGCGAGTGGCCCGCCCTGCAGGGCTGTTTCGAGCGCTGGTTGGCGGATGCCAACTTCGACGAACAGGGGCGCCAGCGGCTGCGCCTCTCCGAGCTCACCGCCGCCTGCCGGGTCGCGCCATAAGCCTGTGGCCCCTTGGTCTGACTGGCAAAACGAGAGAGGCCCCGATTGCGGGGCCTCTTCCGTGCGGGATGTTGTTTAACGGGGCTTATTCATGGTGCTCGTCCCTTAGTGTTCACCGATGGGCGCGGCTATCCAGTTCATCAGGCGCACCATGTCCTCTGGGGCTACCCCGACCGAGAGGCCGCGCTTGCCGCCACTCACCAGTATCTCGTCAAAGGCCATGGCGGAGTCGTCCAGCACGGTCGGCAGCAGCTTCTTCTGGGCCAGCGGACTGATGCCTCCCACCTTGTAGCCGGTCAGCTTCTCGGCGTCGGCCGGCTTCATCATCTCCACCTTCTTGAGGCCGGTGGCCTTGGCGAGCTGCTTGAGGCTGCACATGCCCGACGAAGGCACTATGGCGACCACCGCCTGCTTGTCGTGGTGGGCCAGCAGGGTCTTGAACACCTGAGCCTGGGGCAGGCCGAGCTGGGTCGCGGCATGCTTGCCGAAATCGTCGTGGGCCTCGCACTCGTAGGGGTAGAGCTTGTGGGGGATCTTGAGCTTCTTCAGCAGGTTGATGGCGGGTGTCATGGGGTCTCCTCGGGCCGAAACAAGGCCAGACAGTCTGCGCTTGGGCGGCGGGCATGGCAAGTGGCCGTCCTCGATGGCGCGCATCTCGAGCGGGCCCCAATAGCGAAATGGCCTCTTCACACCTATGCTCTGGGACCGTCCCCCTTCACGCCTATACTGGCTGTGATCAGATGTTGGCGATCGAAAGGAATCGTGGCCATGAATACCCCAGCAAACAGCTTCATCGACATGGGCCCCCTTGGGCGTTATGACGCCCTTGCCCGGCTGACTGCCCTGGACCGTGCCTATGGCATAGTCGAGTTTGATCCCGATGGCCGCATGGTGTCGGTCAATTCACTGTTTTGTGACATCCTCGGCTATGCCCCCGAGGAGTTGATCGGTCAGCCCCACCTGCTATTGCTTCCCCCCGAGCAGCAGGGGGAGCACGATCGCTTCTGGCAGGGGGTACTCAGCGGCGAGATCCACTCGGGGTCGTTTCGCCGCATCATGGGTGGGGGAGGCTGTGTCTGGATCCACGCCACCTATATGCCCATCACCGACGAGGAGGGAATACTGATCGGGGTGGTCAAGCTGGCCCACGACATCACCTCGGAGGTGATGGCGAAGCAGCGCGTCGAGCAGCAGAGCCAGTTGTTCGACATAGTGGTGGCCGCCCATCAGAGCTTTCTGCTCGATCGCAATCTCGGCTCCGCCTGCGACACCGTCTTCGAGCGGCTGCTGAGCGTGAGCCAGAGCGCCTATGGCTTCATCGGCATCGTTCAGTACGAAGACGGGCACCCCAGCCTCTACATCCCCTCCATCTCCAACATCTCCTGGGACCAGGCTACCCACGCCTGGTACGAGCAGCAACGCCAGAACAGAGGGGGGCTCA
Source organism: Aeromonas sp. S16(2024) (assembly GCF_041403065.1). Classification (NCBI taxonomy): domain Bacteria; kingdom Pseudomonadati; phylum Pseudomonadota; class Gammaproteobacteria; order Aeromonadales; family Aeromonadaceae; genus Aeromonas; species Aeromonas sp. S16(2024). Next base: position 41,774 of record NZ_JBGLQX010000013.1, read on the forward strand.
TCTTCAACAAGCTGGACAACTTGTTCGGCCACGTGGTCACCCACAACACCCTGGTGTGCTGCAACGATCTGCCGAGTCATCCGGCGAGTCGCGGCGTCTCTCCCCGGGGTCATCCCCATCTGGACAGTTTTCTCGGCATCCCCATACGCCACAAGGGGGAGGCCATCGGCATGATAGCCCTGGCCAACCGCCCGGGCGGCTTCGACGAAACCCTGGTGAGCTTGCTGGAGCCGCTCACCACGGCTCTGGGCACCCTGATCCACGCCCGCAATCTGGAGGACGAGCGCAGCCGCATGGAGCGGGTGCTGCGCTTCAACGCCGAACACGACTTTCTCACCAGGCTGCCCAACCGCAGCAGCTTCTTCAGTCAGGCCAATGTCCTGCTCGATCACCTCCAGCGCCATCCAGCCGAGGGGGAAGCCTGTTGTCTGGTCCTCATCGACATCGACTTCTTCAAGCAGATCAACGATGAGCATGGCCACCTTGCCGGGGATGCGGTGCTCGAGGAGCTGGCCCGTCTGCTGATGCAGGCAGTGCGCAGCCAGGATCTGGTGGCGAGGTTCGGCGGCGAGGAGTTCATCATGCTGCTGCGCGGCACCACTCAGGAGGAGGCCCGCACCATCATGGACCGCACCCGCCAGCAGATAGAGCGCCACCCCTTCCTGCATCAGCGCCAGGGGATAGCCGTCACCATCAGCGTGGGCCTCACCCCCTATCAGACGGAGTATCGCTGCATGGATGACTGGCTGCTGTGCGTGGATCAGCGCCTCTACGAGGCCAAGCGGCAGGGACGCAACCGTATTGCCTAGGGTGGCTGGATAGCCGAAATAGAAAGGGCGCCATATTGGCGCCCTTTTATGTCAGCTGGATAGCCCTGCCATCAACCCGTGTTGCGCATGCCTGCCGCAATACCGGCGATGGTGACCATCAGTGCCTGATCCAGCTCGGGGTGCAGGGTCTCAGGGTTCTTGCGCGAGCGACCGAGCAGCTCGACCTGCAGCACGTTGAGGGGATCCGTGTAGGGGTTGCGCAGCTTGATGGACTCCTTGATCCAGGGCTGGTCGTCGAGCAGGTCTCCCTGCGGGCGCAACTGCAGCACGATCTGGATGGAGTCAGCAAGCTCCTGGCGCAACTGCTTGCCCAGGTTCCACAGCTCTTGCGGCACCAGACGGGTGTCGTAGTACTCCGCCAGCCAGAGGTCGGCCTTGAGGAACACCATCTCCAGCATCTCGAGGCGGGTGCGGAAGAAGGGCCACTGGCGGCTCATCTCTTCCAGCACGCTCTTCTGACCGTCCGTGATGGCATGCTCCAGCCCCTTGTGGGCACCGAGCCAGGCCGGCAACATCAGCCGGTTCTGGGTCCAGGCGAAGATCCAGGGGATGGCGCGCAGACTCTCGACGCCACCGTTGGGCTTGCGCTTGGCCGGGCGTGAGCCGAGCGGCAGCTTGCCAAGTTCCATTTCAGGGGTGGCGGCGCGGAAGTAGGGCACGAAGTCCGGGTGACCGCGCACTATGCTGCGGTAGTGATCGCAGGAGACGGTGGCCAGTTGCTCCATCACGGCGCGCCAGCTCTCTTTGGGCTTGGGGGGCGGCAGCAGGTTCCCTTCCAGCACGGCGCTGGTGTAGAGGTTCAGGCTGTGAATGGCGACTTTCGGCAGACCGAACTTGAAGCGGATCATCTCCCCCTGTTCGGTCACTCGCAGCCCACCGCGCAGGGATCCCGGCGGTTGGGACAGGATCGCCTGATGGGCGGGGGCGCCGCCACGGCCGACGGTGCCGCCACGGCCATGGAACAGGGTCAGGCGCAGATTGCTGGCTTCGGCCAGCGCCACCAGAGATTCCATGGCGGCGTACTGGGCCCAGCCGGCGGCCATCATGCCCGCATCCTTGGCGGAATCCGAGTAGCCGATCATCACGTACTGGCGACCCTGGATGTAACCGCGATACCAGTCCACCGACAACAGGCGCTCCATCACGGCGGTGCCCGCCATCAGGTCTTCCTGGGTTTCGAACAGGGGGGCGACCGGCATGCGGAACTTGCAACCGGCTTCTTTCAGCAGCAGCTGTACCGCCAGCACGTCGGACGGGGCGCCCGCCATGGAGATGATGTAGATGCCGAACGCATCCGGGTCGTGCTGGGCGATCACCCGGCAGGTGTCTATGGTCTCGCGGGTCTCGTCGCTCGGCTCCCAGTCGGTCGGGATCAGCGGGCGGCGGGAGTTGAGCTCGTTGAGCAGGAAGGCCTGCTTGTCGTCTTCGCTCCACTCTGCGTAGTCGCCCATGCCCAGATAACGGGTCAGCTCGGAGAAGACCTGACCGTGGCGCTCGCCATCCTGACGTATGTCCAGCTTGACCAGATGGATGCCGAAACAGGCCAGCTTGCGCAACACATCCAGCAGCATGCCATCTGCGATGTTGCCCATGCCGCAGGCGTGCAGCGAGTGGTAGCAGAGCTCCAGCGGCTCGCGCAACTGGGCTGTGGTGGTGATCAGGTCGCGGCTCTCGCTCACCTGACCCTGCACCTTGGCGGTGAGGTATTCCTGGGTCTCGCGCAGCGCTTCACGCAGCTCGCGCACCAGGGCGCGGTAGGGCTCGGGGTGATCGCCCACCCGCTCGCGTACGGCCTCGGTGCAGTCGGACATGGAGAGCTCGGAGGTGAGCTCCTTGATGTCCTTGTAGAAGAGGCTCACCGCCATCCAGCGGCCCAGTTCCAGCACCTCTGCGGTCACCTTGGCGGTGACGAAGGGGTTGCCGTCACGGTCACCGCCCATCCAGGAGGTGAACTTGACCGGCGCTGCATCCAGCGGCAGGCGCACACCCAGGTGGTGTTGCAGCCGTTCGTCCAGGTTGCGCATGAATTCGGGAATGGCCGGCCACAGGCTGTTCTCCACCACGGCGAAGCCCCACTTGGCCTCGTCCACCGGGGTCGGGCGCTGTTCGCGGATCTCGTTGGTGTGCCAGGCCTGATTGACCAGCTGTTCGATGCGATTGAGGATCTTGTCCCGCTCGCGGGGCAGCAGATCGGAGAGTTCCAGCGCTTCCAGGCAGTCGTTGAGCTGGACGTGCTTGTGGATCAGGGTGCGACGGGTCACCTCGGTCGGGTGAGCGGTCAGCACCAGATCGATATCCAGCTCGCGCACCGCCTGGATGATGGCTTCCTGGGAGAGGTTGGAGGCTTTCAGCTTGGCGAACATCTGCTCCAGGGGATCCGGCGTGCAGACCTGCTCTTCGCAGCGGCGGGAGATGGTGTGGAACTGCTCCGCCACGTTGGCCAGGTTGAGGAACTGGCTGAAGGCGCGGGCCACCGGCAGCAGCTCGTCATCGGAGAGGGTACGCAGGGTCTCGAGCAGGCGCTCTCTGTCCGTCTCGTTGCCTTTGCGGGAGGACTTGGCCAGTTGACGAATGGTCTCAATCTTGTCGAGGAAGGCTTGACCCTGATGATCCTTGATGGACTTGCCCAGCAGTTGGCCCAACATGCCTACGTTGGCCCGTAGTGCGGCGTACTTTTCGTTCATTCCACATCCTTATTTTGTTGGTGCCCCTTGACCTTCCGGGGGGAGAGGCAGCCTCACTTATTGTTGTGCGATTACAACATATGCTCCGTCATCTTAGGGGGACAATCTACCCAGATTGTCTGCGCAAGGTCAAATAACAAGCCGATTCAGAACATGTATTTCCCTCACCTGTCCCGAGGCGGCATGTCATGTAACTTACTTACATTCCCGTCGAGCTAGACGCAGAAACGCCGGATCAGGTGCTGCAGCACCGCCGTGGTCGGTTTGACGAACGACAGATCCAGATACTCGTCCGGCTGATGGGCCTGGGTGATATGGCCCGGGCCCATCACTATTGTCTGGCATCCCAACTGCTGGATAAAGGGGGCCTCGGTGCAATAGTTCACGGACTCGGCCGCCCGGCCGCTCGCCTTCTCGGCCTCACGTACCAGATCCGAGCCATCCTCGCAGGCATAGGCCGGAATGGGCTCGTGCAGGTGCTGCAGGTGCAGGCAACCCGGCTGGTGAACTTCGATGGGGGAGAGCGCTTCTTTGAGCATGCCCATCAGCTCGTCCGGCCCCACCTGGGGGGTGGGGCGCATGTCGATGTGCAGTTCGCAGCAGCCGCAGATGCGGTTCGGGCTGTCGCCCCCCTGGATGTAGCCCAGATTCAACGTGGGCTGAGGCACGGCGAATCTGTGGTCGGCATAGCGATCCTTGAGATCCCGCTGCAGCTTGAGCACCTGGCCCATGGCCTGGTGCATGATCTCCATGGCGTTGACTCCGTTGGCGGGATCCGAGCTGTGGCCGCTCTTGCCCGTGATGCGGATGGCCTCCGACATGTGGCCCTTGTGGGCCACCACAGGCACCAGGCCGGTGGGCTCACCTATCACCGCATAGTCGGGCTTGATCTCGGCGGCCGCGGCGATGGCACGGGCTCCCGCCATGGTGGTCTCCTCGTCGGCGGTGGCCAGGATGCGCAGCGGCTTGGTGAGGGTGGTGAGGTCGATCTCTTTCAGCGCCTCCACGATAAAGGCGAAGAAGCCCTTCATGTCGATGGTGCCGAGCCCATATAAGCGGTTGCCCTCCTCGGTCACCTTGAAGGGATCCTTGCTCCAGCCCCCCTCGTCGAAGGGAACAGTATCGGTGTGGCCCGCCAGCAGCAGACCGCCTTCTCCCTGGCCTATGGTGGCCACCAGATTGAACTTGCCGGGCAGCTCCGGCAGCGCCGTCACTTCACACTGAAAGCCGAGTTGGCCGAACCAGTCGGCCAGCAGCCGGATCACCGCCTCGTTGCTCTGATCCCAGTGCGGATCTGTGCTGCTAATAGAGGGAATCGCAATAATATTCTTATAAAGTGCAAAAAAATCCAGATTGGCCATCAGCTGCTCCTTGCGTCCCCGGAACGTTTCTGTTAGAAAATACAAATGCAAAGTGAGTGCATGAATATTCTGTGAGTTTGCCTGAATTCGTGGCTCATCAACAAGGCTTCTAGTTGTAAGGGAAAGTTAATGTTCTGTCACCTGATCTATAACCGACGACACAACCCCGCCTGAATTGCCCCTCCGCACTCGTTGCATTGAAGGGGCGGTTCCTCACCCCTTGCACTGTCTGCAGCGCCATGCTGTGAATTTCGAACTCTGACTTGGAATACTCAAAAATGCTTAACACCGTTATCGTCGGTGCCAGTGGCTACGCGGGGGCCGAACTGGCCGCACTGGTCCAGAACCATCCAGAGCTCAAGCTGTTCGGCCTCTATGTCTCCGCCGGCAGCCAGGACGCCCACAAGCGCTTCTCTTCCCTGCATCCCCAGTGGGTCGGTGAGCTGGATCAGCCGCTGCTGCCGCTGGACGAGGACGGCATGACCCGGATCCTGACCCAGGCCGATCTGGTGCTGCTGGCCACCGCCCACGAGGTGAGCGCCGAGCTTGCCCCCAAGTTCCTGGCCAAGGGGCTGCCGGTGTTCGATCTCTCCGGTGCCTTCCGGGTCAAGGATCAGGGGTTCTACGCCTCCTTCTACGGCTTCAGCCACGAGAGTGAGCAGTGGCTGGAACAGGCCGTCTACGGTCTGGCGGAGTGGAATGCCGAAGCCATTGCCGCCGCCCAGCTGATTGCGGTGCCCGGCTGCTACCCGACCGCCTCCCTCTGCGCCCTCAAGCCGCTGCAGCAGGCCGGTCTGATTGCCGAGGGATGGCAGCCCATCATCAACGCTGTGTCCGGCGTCTCCGGGGCCGGTCGCAAGGCGGCCATCAATACCAGTTTTTGCGAAGTGAGCCTGAGCCCCTACGGCACCTTCAACCACAGGCATCAGCCGGAGATCAGCCACCACCTCGGCAAGGGGGTGCTGTTCCAGCCCCACCTTGGCAACTATGTGCGCGGCATACTGGCCACCATCTATGTGCAACTGGCGGATGGGGTGACGCAGACCCAGGTGGATCAAGCCTATCTCAAGGCCTATGAAGGCAAGCCCTTGGTGCGCCTCACCGGCCAGATGCCCTCCATCCGTGGCGTGGCCAACACCCCTTACTGCGACCTCGCCTGGCAGCAGCAAGGCAACATGCTGGTGGTGGTGTCCGCCATCGACAACCTGCTCAAGGGCGCCGCCTCCCAGGCGATGCAGTGCATAAATATCAAGTTTGGTTTTGAACCGGCCACCGGCCTGATTTAACGCTTTAAGGAAGGATCGAGAAGATGGACAAGCAGACGCTGGTAATCAAGTTGGGCGGTGCCCTGATCGAGAACGACGAGGCCCTGACCGCCCTGTTCGCTACCCTGAAAACCTTCCTGGACGATCAGCACCGTCCCCTGGTGCTGGTGCACGGTGGTGGCTGCCTGGTGGATGACCTGCTCAAGGGGCTGGGGATGACCTCCACCAAGAAGAACGGCCTGCGGGTCACCCCGTTCGAGCAGATCCCCTTCATCGCCGGGGCCCTGGCGGGTACGGCGAACAAGATGATGATGGCCAAGGCCATCGCCACCGGCATCCCTGCCGTGGGGCTCTGCCTCGCCGACGGCGGCCTCTGTCAGGTGACCCAGCTCGACCCGGATCTCGGCGCCGTGGGTGACTGCCAGCCGGGCAACCCGGCGCTGGTGGCCGGCATCCTGGGGCAGGGCTTCCTGCCGGTAGTGAGCTCCATCGGCATCACCGCCGATGGTCAGCTGATGAACGTCAACGCGGATCAGGCGGCCACCGCCATTGCCGAGGCGCTGGGCGCCGATCTGGTGATGCTTTCCGACGTGAGTGGCATTCTGGATGGCAAGGGCAAGCTGGTGCCGCAACTGGACAAGCAGAGCGCGCTGGACCTGATGGAGAAGGGGGTTATTCGCGATGGCATGGCGGTCAAGGTGAAGGCAGCGCTGCACGCCGCCGAGACCCTGGGCAAACCGGTCTGTGTCGCCAGCTGGCGCTACCCGGACCAACTGCTCAAGCTGTTGGCGGGCGGCGCCGTCGGCACCCAAGTCACCCTCTAATCCTGGCCGGAAAAAGGAACATCCGATGCAACATCTTCTGAAAGACAGCGACTTGAGCAAGGCACAGATCGAGGCGCTGATAGCCCTCGGCAAAGCGGTCAAGGCGGACCCCAAGAAGTACGGCCAGGCGCTGGCAGGCAAGAGCGTGGTCACCTTGTTCGAGAAGCCCTCCCTGCGCACCCGGGTCACCTTCGACATCGGCATCGCCCGGCTCGGCGGTCACAGCGTCTACCTGGATCAGCAGAACGGCGCGCTCGGCAAGCGGGAGTCGGTGAAGGATTTCGCCGCCAACCTGTCGCGCTGGTGTGACGCCATTGTCGCCCGGGTGTTCGATCACCAGACCCTGGTCGAGCTGGCGGAGCATGGCTCTGTGCCGGTGGTGAACAGCCTGTGCAACCTCTACCACCCCTGCCAGGGGCTGGCGGACTTCATGACCATTGCCGAGCATTACAGCGACCTCTCCAAGGTGAAGCTGGCCTACCTCGGCGATGGCAACAACGTCAGCCACTCCCTGCTGCTCTTGGGGGCGACGCTGGGCACCGATGTGACCCTGGTCTGCCCCAAGGGCCATGGCCCGGATACCCAGATCTTCCTGCAGGCCCAGGCGCTGGCTGCGCAATCTGGTGCGCACATCAACATCAGCGATGACGTGGGCGCCATCGAAGGCTTTGACGTGGTTTATACCGACACCTGGGTTTCCATGGGTGACAACACACCAATGGAGCAGGTAAAAGATATCTTCATGCCTTATCAGATCAACCAGGCCCTGCTCGATCGCACCGGCATCGCCCACGTGCTGCATTGTCAGCCGGCGCATCGGGAGCTGGAGATCACCTCGGAGGTCATGGACGGACCAGCCTCCCTCATCATGGATGAGGCAGAAAACCGGATGCATATCCAGAATGCCGTGCTGCTGACGCTGTTGGGTCATAAATAAGCCGGCGACCGACCCTGAATCACAACCTTATCGAATCATCACGGAGAGAAGTAAATGAGCGGAATCAACAAGATCGTACTGGCTTACTCGGGCGGACTGGATACCTCGGCCATCATTCCCTGGCTGAAAGAGAACTACGATGCAGAGATCATCGCCTTCGTCGCCGACGTCGGTCAGGAGCGTGACGATCTGGAAGGGATCGAGCAAAAAGCCCTCGCCTCCGGCGCCACCAAGTGCATCGTCAAGGATCTGCGGGAAGAGTTCGTCAAAGAGTACGTCTATCCGACTCTGAAGACAGGCGCCGTCTACGAAGGCACCTACCTGCTGGGCACCTCCATGGCCCGTCCCATCATCGCCAAGGCGATGGTGGAAGCGGCCCTGGCGGAAGGGGCCGACGCCATCTCCCACGGCTGTACCGGCAAGGGCAACGACCAGGTGCGTTTCGAAGGCGCCGTGGCCGCCCTGGCTCCCCAGTTGAAGGTCATCGCTCCCTGGCGTCTGTGGGACATGCGCTCCCGGGAAGATCTGCTGGCCTATCTGGAAGCCCGCAACATCCCCTGCAAGGCGACCCTGAAGAAGATCTACAGCCGCGATGCGAACGCCTGGCATATCTCCACCGAGGGTGGCGAGTTGGAAAGCACCTGGAACGAGCCGTCCGAAGCGGTCTGGCAGTGGACTGTGTCCGCCGAGCAGGCACCGAACGAGCCGGAATACGTCAAGCTGACCGTGGCTCAGGGCGAAGTGGTGGCCGTTGACGATCAACCGCTGACTCCGCTCCAGATCCTGATGACCCTGAACGAGCGTGCCGGCAAGCACGGCGTGGGTCGTATCGACATCACCGAAAACCGCATGGTGGGCATGAAGTCCCGTGGCTGCTACGAGACCCCGGGTGGCACCGTCATGGTCGCCGCGCTGCGCGCCGTGGAAGAACTGGTACTGGATCGCCCGACCCGCGCCTGGCGCGAGAAGCTGGGTGCCGAGTTCTCCCACCTGGTCTATGACGGTCGCTGGTTCACCCCGCTGTGCAAGGCCATTGTCGCCTCCGCCAACGCCATCGCCGAGGATCTCGATGGTGAAGTGGTGCTGAAGATGTACAAGGGTCAGGTCACGGCAGTGCAGAAGAAGTCGCCGAACAGCCTCTACTCCGAAGACTTCGCCACCTTCGGCGCCGACGAAGTGTATGACCAGAGCCACGCGGAAGGCTTCATCCGTCTCTACACCCTGGCCAGCCGGATCCGCGCCATGAAGGAGCAGCATCAGGCCATCGGCGGTGACCACACCCACGGCTAACCCTCGAGGTTTCAAGCCGCAGAAAACCGGTGAGGGGGCTTGGCCCCCTCACTTATAAGCGGCGACCTGATTTCCTCGTCTGTAAGCGGGGGGAAGGATAACCGATGAGCTGTGACAAGAGCGGCAGCGCCTCGGCTGCTTCTGTGAGATAACAGGGACGGCTTTCAATGAGGGGTGTGCTTTGCCCCCTTCTCCCCTTGCGGGAGAAGGGTTGGGGATGAGGGGGGAATTGCCCTCACCCTGGCCCTCTCCCAAAGGGAGAGGGAACCGATCGAGGTCAGGTGTGGTGGCAGCTCATTTTTTGTTGGCAGATTAACCACGATTTACCCGTAGATCACCGTTTTGCTCCCTTCACCCCTCGCGGGAGAAGGGTTGGGGATGAGGGGGGAATTGCCTTCACCCTAGCCCTCTCCCAAAGGGAGAGGGAACCGATCGAGGTCAGGTGTGGTGGCAGCTCATTTTTTGTTGGCAGATTAACCACGACTTAAGATCACCGTTTTGCTCCCTTCGCCCCTCGCGGGAGAAGGGTTGGGGATGAGGGGGAATTGCCCTCACCCTAGCCCGCTCCCAAAGGGAGAGGGAACCGATCGAGGTCAGGTGTGGTGGCAGCTCATTTTTTGTTGGCAGATTAACCACGATTTAAGATCACTGTTTTGCTCCCTTCGCCCCTCGCGGGAGAAGGGTTGGGGATGAGGGGGCGGTAACTGTAACCGCATCGATCACCACCGCACTGTTATGCAGAAAAACAGGGCACGATTTCAAGTTCGACGGCGCAAGGCGCCGCCGACAACGCATTCAAGGAGAGCAGTATGGCACTTTGGGGTGGACGCTTCAGTCAGGGAGCCGATAGCAGGTTCAAGCAGTTCAACGATTCGCTGCGGTTCGATTACCGCCTGGCGGAGCAGGATATCCAGGGCTCCATGGCCTGGGCCCGTGCGCTGGTGAAGGTGGGCGTATTGACCGCCGATGAGCAGGGCAAACTGCAACAGGCGATGGAGGTGCTGCTCGCTTCGGTGCAGCAGGACCCCGAGCAGATCCTGAGTTCAGATGCCGAAGACATCCACTCCTGGGTCGAGGGCAAGCTCATCGATGCCGTCGGCACCCTGGGCAAGAAGCTGCACACCGGCCGCTCGCGCAACGATCAGGTCGCCACCGACCTCAAACTCTGGTGCAAGGCCCAGGGCGAGCTGCTGCTCGGATCCATCAGTGCCCTGCAAGCCGGGCTGGTCGCCTCCGCCCGTGCCAATCAGGCCGCGGTGCTGCCCGGTTACACCCACCTGCAGCGGGCCCAGCCGGTCACCTTCGCCCACTGGGCCTTGGCCTATGTGGAGATGCTGGAGCGGGACTATTCCCGTCTGCAGGATGCGCTCAAGCGCATCGACACCAGTCCGCTCGGCTGCGGCGCGCTGGCGGGTACGGCCTACGCCATCGACCGCGAAGCCTTGGCGCTCGACATGGGCTTTAGCGGTGCCACCCGCAACAGCCTGGATTCGGTGTCGGATCGGGATCACGTGGTGGAGCTGATGCACGTGGCGTCCCTCTCCATGGCGCACCTGTCGCGCTTCGCGGAGGATCTTATCTTCTACAACACCGGTGAGGCGGGCTTCGTCGAGCTCTCCGATGCGGTCACCTCAGGGTCGTCGCTGATGCCGCAGAAGAAAAACCCGGACGCCCTTGAGCTCATTCGTGGCAAGACCGGCCGGGTCGTCGGCGCCCAGATGGGCATGCTGATGAGCCTCAAGGCGCTGCCGCTGGCCTACAACAAGGACATGCAGGAAGACAAGGAAGGGCTGTTCGACGCCCTCGATACCTGGCACGACTGCCTCGACATGGCGGCCCTGGTGCTGATCGATCTGAAGGTGAATGGCGAGCGCACCAAGGCGGCAGCCCAGGGCGGTTACGCCAACGCCACCGAACTGGCGGATTACCTGGTGGCCAAGGGCATTCCGTTCCGCGAGGCGCACCATATCGTCGGCGAGACTGTGGTCTATGCCATCGGCGTGAAGAAGCCGCTGGAAGATCTCTCTTTGCCTGAGTTCCAGCGTTTCAGCCCGGTGGTGGGGGAGGATGTCTATCCGAACCTGGAGCTGGAAGCGACCCTGGCCAAGCGGGTCGCCAAGGGCGGTGTCGCCCGGGAGCAGATAGAAGCGGCCCTCACCGCCGCCGAAGCCTGGCTGGCCAAGCGGGCTGGCTGATCCGCGCGGCGCGCCAGCGCCATCACAAGAAAAACGGCAACCTCGGGGTTGCCGTTTTTTTATGTGCCCCATTGTGCAACCTGGCCTGCGCCTATGTCAGCAAGGGTCGAGAGTCCTCAGCCCTTGCTGGCACTGGCCTGATGCACGGCGCCGGTAAGCAGGCTCTGCAACTGGCGCTCGGCCTCGCTGGATTGGTGGTTGGCGCTGAGCAGGGCGACCCCCAATGTGCCCACTGACGGCAGCACGCCGCCGAGAGTCACCAGACTGGCCGGCATGCCGATGGTGGAGCGCACCGTGAGCCCGAGCCCTGCCTACAAGGCCGCCCAGATCCCCCCTAGACTCTGACTGGTGAAGGCGATGCGCCAGGGGATCCCGGCCTCGTCGAGGGCCCGGGTGGCCCTTGATCGCATCAGGCAGGGGGCATCGAAGACCACCAGGGGCAGAGGCTCCCCCCGTGCCAGCAGAGGGGTGAGCTCCCAGTCCGGGTGCGCTATCCATTGCAGTGGCACCAGGTCGATGAGCCGGGCATCCATCCCTTCATCCTGTGGCTGCCAGGTCAGGGCCATGTCGAGGCTGCCCTCCCTGATCCCCTTTGTCAGCGGCCCATTGCGATCGATGCGGGTCGTCATGCGAAGCCCGGGATGCAGGCGACAGAAGGGCCCCAGCACTGTGGGGAGCAAAGATTCGCCAAAGTCCTCCTGTACCCCCAGCCGGATCTCCCCTTGCAGCAGCTCCCCCTTGAGGGCGCGCACGGTCTCGTCATTGAGATCCAGCAGCCGTTTCCCATAGCCCAGCAGCAGCTCGCCCTGGGGGGTCGGGATCAGGTGGCGCCCACTGCGAGCGACCAGCGCCGTGCCGCATTGCTGCTCGAGTTTTTTCAGCTGGGCGCTGACCGCCGAGGTGGAGCGACACAGCCGCTGCGCCGCCAGTGCAAAGTTGCCGCACTCCATGCCGACGACATAGCTGCGCAGGGCATCGAGATCCAGGTTCAGGGGAAGGGGTTGCATAATTGTCCTGATAATCGGGATTGTTGGTCTTTGATGTTTCGATTTTCTAAATTGTAGCAGTGGGAGAGAGTGGCTTCACCAACCAAGGAGATTGCCATGACCCATCCTGTTCTTGATCGTGACGACCTGGCGCTGGTGGCGCCGAGACTGTCCCAACTGGCGGAAGAGACGCTGTTTGGCGATATCTGGCAGCGGCCCGCCCTGTCAGCCCGCGAGCGCAGCCTGATCACCCTGGCGATACTGGCGTCGCTGGGCCGGGTGCAACAACTGCCGTGGCACATAACGTTCGCCCAGCAAAACGGCCTGACACGGGATCAGCTGGAGGAGCTGTTCACCCATCTCGCCTTCTACGCCGGCTTGCCCGCCGCTGTCACCGCAGTGAGCCTGCTGCCCGCCCGCGAGGAGGCCAACCCATGCCGCTGACCCGTATCACAGTGCGCGAGGGGATGAGTGACGCGCGCCTGCAACAGCTCTCCGCGCTCTATCACCAGACCCTGGTGGAGGTGTTTGATGTGCCGCCGGAGGACAAGTTCCAGATCCTGGAGGCCTTGCCGGCCAGGGCCCTCGTCTATCACCCCCACTACCAGACCGGCCGCCGGGACGGCGACTTCATCCTGTTCCAGATCCTGGCGGGAAAGCCGCGCAGCACAGTGGTCAAGCAGCGGCTCTATGAGCGGCTCGCCGAGCGCCTGCATGCGGATTTGGGCATCCATCCCGACAACCTTATGGTGGTGATCCAGCAAAACGGCAGCGAGGAGTGGAGCTTCGGACGGGGTCTGATGTTTCGGCCGGAGGTGAGCTTATGATCGCCATGCACTACAGATTCACCCTGCCGGCGGACTACGACATGGCGCTGATCGAGCAGCGGATCGCCAGCAATGGCGCCAGACTCGACGGCTTCCCCGGCTTGCTGTTCAAGGCCTATCTCTATGGCCGCCATGACGAGGCCGCGCTGCCATGCCGGGAGAATCGCTATGCCCCCTTCTATGTGTGGCAAAGCGCCGAGGCGATGCGCAGCTTCATTGTCAGCGAGGGCTTCGCGGCGCTCACCAGGCATTTCGGCTGGCCCCATATCGAGACCTGGCTGCTGCTGTCAGCCCCGCAGATGGAGGATCTCGAGCAGGCCAGGGTGGCCATCTTGCGGCGCACTCCCATTGCCCCCCATTCCAGCCTGGCCGAGCTGCGCACCGGGGCCATGCTGAGCGGCTGGGATCTTTCCCGCTGGCAGTGGCTGGAGGTGGATCTCCTGCCATCGCTCCCACAAGTGATGCCGGCAGGGGCCGATGCCTATCACATCGGCTACCTGGCCAAAGGAAGCCCTTTGTCCTGAACAGGTGACAGCGGCTATCCGGTGGCGGCCAAGGCTTTCTTCGGTGGCGCTCGGCAGGCAAACTCGAGATGATGTTTTCCCGCCATGGGATCATCTCGACGGGTTTAGTACGGACACACCACCACGGATAAAGGAGCCTGCATGTACCTGCCACCCCATTTTGCCGCCACCGACCCCGCCTCTTTGTATCGGCTGATGCGCGCTTATCCCCTGGGGGCCCTGGTCACCCAGGGCGAGCAGGGGTTGGATGCCAATCACCTGCCGTTTGAGTTCGATGCCGATGAGGGGGAGCATGGGATCTTGCGGGCCCATGTGGCGCGCAACAACCCGCTCTGGCAGGAGGTGAAGGAAGGGCAGGAGGTGCTGGTGATCTTCAGGGCCGTCGAGGGCTACATCTCCCCCAACTGGTATCCAAGCAAGCAGGCGCACCACCAGCAGGTGCCGACCTGGAACTATGCCGTGGTACACGCCCACGGTCGCATCCGGGTGCGGGACGATGCCCGCTTCGTGCGTCGCCTGCTCGCCACCCTGACCCGCACCCAGGAGGCTGCCGAGCCCGCTCCCTGGAAGATGGCGGATGCGCCCAGAGACTATGTCGAGGCCATGGTGCAGGCCGTGGTAGGCATAGAGATCGAGATCGATCAGCTGGTCGGCAAGTTCAAGCTGAGCCAGAACAAGGAGAAAGAAGACAGGGAGGGCGCCATCCAGGGGGCCCGTGAGCGGGGCGGGGAGGCGCTGGCCAAGGCCATGCAAGAGAGCATGCCAGCGGCCATGCCGCCTGCCGCAGCGCCTGCGGCAGACTAGCCGCCCCGGAGTCTGGGGTTCGAACGAATAAAAGAAACGGCAACTTTGGTTGCCGTTTCTTTTATTCCCGCTCCCGCGCCTGCTGCCTGGGCTTTTCGTCAGGGGGGCTGTGCGGGGAGCCGGTCTCCTGCTAGTTGCCCGGCGGCATCCCTATAGCTCGTCGAAGGGGCGGCGTTTCTCCTGCTCCAGCACTATGGCCTCCAGGTTGGCGACCCGCTCCTGCAACTCCCTGATGATGAGATCCTGCTTGCCGAGACGATCCGTGATGCGGACATCCCCCAGCTGGTAGCGGGCGCGTTTGCCAAGATAGCCGAACAGCACGCTGATAAAGACGATCAGGACTATGCCTGTCCACAGACTCATATTGCCTCCCTGATGAAGACTCCCCGAATGGGGTCAATCTGGCCATTTTGCCACCTAGGGGAAGCCTTGCCCAGTGACCGGACAGGCTGACACTGCTTTGTAAGCATCTGGTTACAAAAAGCCCGCCAATAGCCTCGACCCTGGCGCGCCTGTGCTGGTAACTTAGGGCCGATCTTCGTAGCCAGATTGATAATGCCATGGACAGTAAAGTTATTCTCATCGTCGATGACAGCCAGGCGTTGACCGATACCCTCACCGAGTATCTGGGCCGTGCTGGCTTCGAGGTACGCACCGCCTGCGATGGCGAGGCCATGTGGCAGCAGGTGCGCCAGGGCATGCCGGATCTGGTGATCCTGGATGTGATGCTGCCAGGGGATGACGGCTTCACCCTCTGCTCCCAGCTGCGGCGCCTCTCCAACGTGCCCATCATGATGCTGACTGCCGTGACCGAGGATGCCGATCGTATCGCCGGGCTCGAGATAGGGGCGGATGACTACCTCACCAAGAGTTTCAATCCCCGCGAGCTGCTGGCCCGGATCAAGGCACTGCTGCGGCGCAGTCGCCTCACCCAGCAAGCGGCGACCGCCCGGCGCATCAGCTTCGGCCCCTGGACCCTGGACAGCGTGACCCGCCAGCTCTCCCGGGCGGGGGAAGCGCCGCGCCAGCTGTCGGGGGCAGACTACACCCTGCTCGGTCTCTTCATTCGTCACCCCAACGAGCTGCTCAGCCGGGATCTCATCTCCCAGGAGATCTGGGGGCGGGAGAGCGACCCCTTCGAGCGGGGCATAGATGTGCAGGTATCCCGGCTGCGCCAGGCCCTGGATGACAAGGATCGCACCCTGATCATGACGGTACGCAACAAGGGTTACATGCTGGCGACCGAGACCGTCTATGAGGCCTAGCCGGGGCTGGGGGCCCCGCTCCCTGGCCAGTCGTACCAGTCTTTTTCTGCTGTGCGTCATACTGGCGGCCGAGCTTTGCGCCGGTTTCTTCTGGTACCGCCACAGCAATCAGGCCCAGGAGCAGGGCTTGATCAGCACGGTGCGCAGCATGGCCCTGAGCGCCTCCTCCACCATCGCCTTCTTTCGCAAGCTGCCTCAGGATTACCGTCATCTGGTGCTGGAGCAGCTGCGCAACATGGGGGGCACTCGCTTCTTCGTCTCCCTCAACAATCACCCGCTGCCGGTGACCCCCATCTCGGGCTCGTCCCGCCGGGCGCAGATGGTGGGGGAGGTGGAGCGGGTGCTGCAACAGGAGCTGGGCCACGAGGTGACCACCCGGGTCGACTTCACCAGTCGCGCCGATCTGCGGGTATTCAACACAGAGATCCCCATCGACGATCTGCCCCTGAACTGGGCCCACTACAGTCTGGCTCTGGGTGAACTCAATCCGCCGATCCTGGTGATCCAGATTGCCGTCGCGCCCGGCGCCTGGTTCTATCTGGCGGCGGCTCTGCCCGCCCCTTACGAGAGCCTGGATCCCCGCTTCTTCACCCCGAGCCAGCTGGGTTTCATGCTGGGGTCGGCGTTGATCATCCTGATCGCCACCTGGTGGGTGGTGCGCAAGGAGATAAGGCCCATCCGCAACCTGGCACGGGCCGCCACCCTGCTCGACAGCAAGCGGGAGGTGCCAGAGGTGCAGGAGGAGGGCAGCAGCGAGACCCGGGCCGCCATCCATGCCTTCAACAAGATGCAGCGACGCATTCGCAGCCATCTGCACGAGCGGGATCTGCTGTTCAGCGCCATGTCCCATGATCTCAAGACCCCGCTGGCCTGTCTCAAGCTGCGCACCGAGATGCTGGCGGACCCAGAGGAGCAGAGCAAGTTTGCCGCCCATCTGGACGAGATGGAGCTGATGGTGAAGGGGGCCCTGCAGTGCATGAAGGAGACCCACATTCACGAGGAGATAGAGGCGCTGGATCTGATGCAGGTCTTGCGCCGCTGCGGCGAGCTCCATAACCATGATGAACCCAGGATGACGCTGCAAGGGCCCCCCAGCCTGATGCTGGTGGGCAAGCCGCTGGCCATCAAGCGCTGTCTGCAAAACATCATAGATAACGGCATCAAGTACGGAGAGCGCCTGCGGGTGCAGGTGACGCCCCAGGGGGACAAGGTGAGGATCGCATTCAGTGATCAGGGGCCGGGCATCAGTCCGGCGCTGATGGAGCGGGTATTTGACCCCTACTTTAGGGTCGCCTCGACCAAGGCCCTGCCCGGCAGCGGGCTCGGTCTCACCATAGCCCGCCACATCGCCCGCATCCACGGCGGCGACATTCATCTTCACAACCATCAACCCCATGGTCTGACCCTGATACTGGAGCTCAACCTTGACTGATTCCCTGCGCGCCCTGCCCGGCAGCTCACCATCGCCTCGCCCGCATCCACGGCGGCGACATTCATCTTCACAACCATCAACCCCATGGTCTGACCCTGATACTGGAGCTCAACCTTGACTGATACCCTGCGCGCCCTGCCCGGCAGCTCACCATCGCCCGCATCCACGGCGGCGACATTCATCTTCACAACCATCAACCCCATGGTCTGACCCTGGTACTGGAGCTCAACCTTGACTAATTCCCTGCGCGCACTGGCCTGGTTGCTGGCCCTGCCGCTCCATGACGCCCTGGCCGGCGAGGTGGAGATGCTGCACTGGTGGACTTCTCCTGGAGAGCAGGCCGCCTTCGCCGTGGTGACGGCCCAGTTGCAAGGGGCCGGAGTGGAACTCAAGAATGCCGCCATCCTCGGTGGCGGGGGCAACAGCGCCATGGAGGTGCTGCAGGCCAGGGCCATCGCGGGCAATCCCCCGGCTCTGGCCCAGCTGGAGGGGCAGGCCATCGCCTCCTGGACCCTGCTTGGCTTCATCCAGCCCCAGGACGAGGTGGCGGGGGAGCAGGAGTGGGATCGGCAACTGCTGGGGGTGGCCCCCAGAGTCAACAAGATCGGGGGCCACTACATGGGGATCCCGATCAACGTGCATCGCCTCAACTGGATGTGGGTCAACCGCGCCCTGCTGGCCCGCCTCGATATGGCGCCCCCCACCGACTGGCCCGGCTTTCTCGATGCGGTGCGGGCCCTCAGGGCCAAGGGCATCAAGCCGCTGGCCCTCGGCAACGACCCCTGGCAGGTGGCCCTGCTGTTCGAGAGCCTGGCGCTGGGGATGGGGGGCAAGGAGTATTACCAGAAGGCCTTCGTCGAGCTGGACCCGGTGGCGCTCGGCAGCGACACCAGCCGCCAGATCCTGGACCGCTTTCGCGAGTTGAGCGCGCTGGTGCTGCCTACCTTGAGCGGCCAGAGCTGGGATCAGGCCACTGCCGATCTCGCCGAGGGCAGGGCGGCCTTCCAGTTGATGGGGGACTGGGTGCTGGGAGATCTGCTGGCCCGTGGCGTGGCCGTGCCCGAGCAGGTGCAGTGCCTGCCGGCCCCGGGCACCCAGGGGCTCTACGTCTACAACATGGACAGCTTCGTGATGTTCAACGCCAACCTGCCCAACGATCATCTGACCATTGCCCGGGCCCTGGCCAGCCCGGATTTTCAGCTCGCCTTCAACCGGGCCAAGGGCTCTATCCCGGTGCGCCGGGATCTCTCCCTGGCCGACTTCAACCCCTGTGCCCAGCTGTCGCGCATCGACTATGACAGGGCGGAAGCCGCGGGCAACCTGATGCCGAGCGTGGCGGACTCCATGGCCCTGCATCCCCTCTACCAGAAGGCGGTGGAGAGCGAGCTCTATCGCTTCTTCAATCAGCCCGAGCTCGACAGGGAGGGGGTGCTACGCCGCCTCGGCGCCGTGGCGCGCAGCGCCTCCAGCAAGGGATGAGGCATCCCTTTTGTAAGCGTTTGATTACAATCCCATAGCCTATTGATACTCATGGCCGGCGCCGACCCTATACCCTGTTCTGGACAACCATCAAAGAGGAATTGAGACATGTCCGGATCATTTTTTTCCCAGGCGCAGCGGGTCGGGCGCAGCCTGATGCTCCCCGTGGCGACCCTGCCTGCCGCCGGCCTGATGTTGGGGATAGGCAACTTCGGTGCCCAGGGGCACCTCTTCCTGCCCCCCTCCTTCTGGAGCGTGCTCATGGTGTCGGGGGACTGGATCTTCGGCAACATGCCGCTGCTGTTTCTGATCGGCATCGCCATCGGCCTCGCCCGTAACAATGACGGCACCGCCGCCCTGGCCGCCGTGGTGGGCTTCATCACCATGAATGCGGCCCTCGGCAAGACGGTGGTGTTGCGCGGCCTGGAGACCAACACAGAGGTGCTGAGCATTCCCACCCTCAACATGGGGATCCTCGGCAGCATCTTGATGGGGGCCCTGGCGGCCTACTTCTTCAATCGCTTCCACACCCTCAAGTTGCCAGAATACCTGGGCTTTTTCGCCGGCAAGCGCTTCGTGCCCATCATCACCGGCTTTAGCGGCATCTTCCTCGGGGTCATGCTCGGCTTCATCTGGCCCGTGGTGGGCAGTGCCATCTTCGAGTTCACCGCCTACCTGGGGACCCTCAACAAGTCGGTCACCTTCGGCCTCTATGGCCTGGTGGAACGCGCCCTGATCCCGACCGGCCTGCACCACATCTGGAACGCCTTCTTCTTCAACGAGCTGGGCAGCTGGACCAATCCCCAGACCGGGGAGGTGGTGACCGGTGAGCTGGTGCGCTTCTTCAAGGGAGACCCCAGTGCCGGTGGTCTGGCCGGGGGATACATGTATACCATGTGGGCCCTGCCTGCCGCGGCCCTGGCCATCTATCGCTGCGCCAGCCCGGAAAAACGCAAGCTGGTGGGGGGCCTGATGCTGTCGGCGGCCTTCACCTCCTGGCTGACCGGGATCACCGAGCCGGTGGAGTTTGCCTTCCTGTTTGTGGCCCCCATGCTCTACGTGATCCACACCCTGCTGACCGGGGTGGCCTTCGCCCTGACCAACTATCTGGGGATAGTACACAGCACCGACTTCGCCCACGGCGCCTTGCAGTTCTTCCTCTACCTGAACCTGCCCCAGACCCACAACACCTGGTGGTTCCTTATCATAGGGCCGCTCTGGGCGCTGCTCTATTTCAGCCTGTTCAGCTTCCTCATCCGCAAGTTCGACCTCAAGACCCCGGGGCGGGAGAGCCAGCCGCTGCAGGCGGTGGACGCCAAGGAGAAAGACGAGCTGGCGCTGGATCTGGTCGAGGCCATGGGCGGGGCGGCGAACATAGTTCACCTGGATGCCTGCATCACCCGGCTGCGAGTCAGCCTGCAGGACATCAAGCTGGCGGATATCCCGCGCATCAAGGCCCTCGGCGCCATCGACGTGCTGGTGGTGGGCAACAACCTGCAGGCCATCTTCGGCACCCGATCCGACAACATCAAGACCGAGATGTCGGCGGCGCTGGCGGTCTAGAGGCCGCAGCATGGAAGTGGCGACCAGCTCAGTAGCGGGTTGCCGCTTCGGCCACATCGAGGCAGAGATAGCCAGTGTGACCTGCCACTATTGCAGCGTCCGCACCAACGAGTGTGGGCCCCACCAGCGGTGGGGCCCTCTCTCTTTTGGCGCAAGGCCGGGGTCAGGCCAGCCAGAAGGGGCGGCTTGCCCAGATCCCGAGCAGTAGCAACTGGCCCCAGACGATGGCCCAGAACCGCAGCCGGTAGCTGCCCTTCTGGGTCTTGTGACGCAGCCACTGGCGGGCCACCAGGGCGCCTGGCCAGCCGCCGAGCAGCTCCAGCAGGTGCAGGCGGGATTCCGGGATGCGCCAGCCGCCGCGAATGGCTCGGCGCTTGTCCCAGGCGTAGGCCAGCACTGTGAGCAGGCTCATCAGCAGGATCAGGGCAAGGGGCCACCAGAGGCCATGCTGGACGCCGAGCCAGCCAGCCCACCCCAGCGGCAGCAGGGCCAGGGCCATCATGACAGCAGCGCCGGATCCCGGTGCTCGTCCGGGCTGAGGGTACGGATCACCCGAGCCGGGTTGCCGACGGCGACCGAATCGGCAGGGATGTCGCGGGTCACCACGGCGCCTGCGCCTATGATGGAACGCGGCCCTATGGTGACGCCGGGGCAGATGATGGCGCCGCCGCCAATCCAGCAGTCATCGCCGATGCGCACCGGCTTGTTGTAGGCGGTCCAGTTGCGGCGCTCCAGATGGTCCATGGAGTGGGTGGCGGTGTAGATCTGCACGTTGGGGGCCAGCAGCACATGGCTGCCGATGTGCACCTCGCCCACGTCCAGTATGGTGACGTTGAAGTTGAAGAAGGTCTTCTCCCCCAGATGGATGTTGCGGCCAAATTCGCAGATGAAGGGGGAGCTTATCCAGCAGGAGTCGGGGCAGTGGCCGAACAGCTCGGCGCACAGGCTCTGGCGCCCCTGGTGATCCCCCGCCGGTGTGGCGTTGAGTCTCGCCAGCAGGGCCTGGCCGCGAATGCGGTCGCTGGCTATCTCCTCGCTCTGGCTGTTCAGGGCGCCCCCCGCCAGTACCTTGTCCCAGTCGCTTGCCATGCTCGCCTCCTCTCATGTGCCAAGAGGCGCCAGTATACGTGACGGGCAGGGCGGCGTCAGGCTCGCCCTGGTGATAGGTCAGCCCGCCCAGAGGAGGGGCAGGATCAGCAGCACGGAGAGGAGGTAGGGCAGCATGACCCTCAACCCCAGACGGCGGCCGCCGATCACCAGCGCCAGGAGTCCCTTCACCAGTGAGTTGACCAGGCCGGCCAGTAGAATGGCCCGGGCCGCCACCTCCAGTGCCAGCTCCTTGTGGGAGAGCTGGGAGAGGGAGAGGGTGATGGCGTCCACGTCGGTGATGCCGGAGACCAGCGCCAGCAGATAGACCCCGGAGTTGCCCACCTTGCTCTGCAGCAAGGTGGCCATGAAGCCGATCAGCGCCAGCAGCAGGCCGAACTTGATGGCGGTGGCGAGATCCAGCGGGTTGCGGGTTTCTGGCTGCACAGTGTTGTCTGTCGTCTCTTCACGTTGGCGCCAGAACCAGAAGGCAAAGCCGTAGACGGTGGCCGCCAGCAGCAGCAGGGGGAGGGCCAGGCGCATCGCCAGCTCGCCGTGGATGAGCAGCACCAGCACCAGCAGCCGCAACCACATGGTGGCACCCGCCAGCAGTATGCCGGTGGCCAGCAGTCGCTCCAGGCCGGGCTGCTCCTTGTTGAGGCGGGCAAATTGCAGGGTGAGGGCGGTGGAGGAGGCGAGCCCCGCCAGCATGCTGGTGAGCACCAGACCGGCGCGGGTACCGAGCAGGCGCACCGCGAAGTGACCCGAGAAGGAGATGCCGGCGATCACCACCACCATCAGCCAGATCTTGAAGGGGTTGAAGGCGTCGAGGGGGCCCATCTCGGCGTCGGGCAGCACCGGCAGCAGCACCAGGGAGATGAGCAGGAAGCGCAGGGTGGCGTGAAATTCCGTCTCGCTCAAGAACAGCATCCCCTGCTGGATCTGGCCCTTGAGTCCCATCAAGAGCGCCGCCAGCACGGCGCAGGCCACCGCCTCGCTCGGGCTCTGCAGCACAGACATCAGCCCCAGCAGATAAGTAAGCACCATGGCCACCGAGCTGGTGAGGCCAAACTCCCCCTGCCAGCGCTGGGCCAGCCAGACCGAGAGGCCGCAGCCTGCCACCACAGTCAGCAGGCCGAGCAGGGCCAGCCAGGACCCCAGGGTCGGCAGCAGCAGGGCGCAGACGCCGCCGAGCAGGCCGATGAGACCATAGGTCCGCATCCCGGCGATGCGCTGGTTGTCCCCCAGCTGGCGCACCTGCCAGCCCCGCTCCAGTCCTATGATGAGCCCTATGGCCAGTGACACCAGGGCGCCGTAGACGGGCTCCGCCTCGATCCACATGGGGTTCTCCTCTCATTGCTCTCCCTGTCAGGATGGCACAGACGGTGCGCCAGCAGGGGGAGCTGGCTCACAGAGCGGGTGCGCCGCCTGGCGCCTGCCCAGCACGCAAAAAAAGGCGCCACCCTGAGGGGACGCCTGAAAACCAAACCTTGCGGTTTGAAGACCAACGGAACTAAAAATCACACACTCAGCACTGCCTTGGGGTGGTAGGGCTCAACCCTGCCATTTGCCTCCTTCCACTATCACATCGTTGGGATCTGTGTCGGCGCTTAAGCGATCGCGCACATACTGGTCATAGAGTTTGAGCAGGTACTTCTCTTCCCCTAGCCTGGCGAGACGGTCGTTGACCCAGTCACGCAGCTCGAGGTTGCCCTTCTTCACCGCCGGCGCGATCGGGTCTTCCGAGCCCAGCTTCTCGGGCAGCACCCGGTAGCCCGGGTTCTCCTTGGCCCAGCTGAACAGCACCAGGTTGTCCTGGGCGTAGGCATCGCCGCGCCCCTGCGCCAGGGCCTGCAGGGATTCAGAATTCTTCTCGAACTTGAGCACCTTCCACTCCGGGTGGTTGCGGGTCAGCCAGATGTCGGCCGTGGTGCCCGTGGTAACTATCAGGGTCTTGCTGGCCAGGTCATCGAGCTTTTTGGCCGGGCTCCCTTCTGGCACCAGCACCTGCACCGCGACCTTGAGGTTGGGGTTGGTGAAGTCCACCACTTCGCGCCGCTCCGGGGTCACCGTCATGTTGGCGAGGATGAGATCCACCTTGTCGCTCTGCAGGAAGGGGATGCGGCTGGCAGGCTCCACCGCCACGAACTCGATCTTGTTCTCGTCTCCCAGCAGGTCCTTGGCGAAACGGCGACCCAGATCGGTGTCAAAGCCGACGTAGTTGCCCTTCTCGTCCACATAGCCGAAGGGGGGCTTGTCGGTGAAGACGCCTACGATGAGCTTGTCGCGGGCCTTGATCTTGGCAAGGGATCCCTCTTCTGCCTGGGCGGCGCCGCTGGCGATACCCAGTCCCAATAAGGCACTAAGCAGAACCGAAGTGATTATTTTCATGCTGACTCCTTTCGTTTGATGACAGTTGTATAAGAAAACTTGGCGAGGAACTGGCGCGCACGCTGGCTCCTTGGGTTGTCGAAGAACTGGTGGGGGCTGCCCTGCTCCAGGATCTGGCCCTTCTCCATGAAGACGATGCGATCCGCCACCGCCCGGGCGAACGCCAGCTCGTGGGTGACGATGAGCAGCGTCATGCCGCTGCCGGCGAGATCCCGGATCACCTCCAGCACCTCCTGCACCATCTCGGGATCCAGCGCAGCGGTCACCTCGTCAAACAGCATCACCTGGGGGTTCATGCACAGGGCCCGCACGATGGCGATGCGCTGCTGCTGGCCGCCGGAGAGCTCGCGGGGGTAGGCGTGGCGCTTCTCCCAGAGGCCAACCCGGGTCAGCAGCTGCTCGGCTTGCAGCAGGGCCTCGGCCCGCTCCCGCCTCTGCACCTGGATGGGCCCGAGCAGCACGTTCTCCAGCACCCTCAGGTTCGGGAAGAGGTGATAGCTCTGGAACACCATGCCGATGCGCTGGCGCAGCCGCTGCCAGTCGGTATTGGCATCCAGCAGCTGGCCGTCGAAGCGGATCTCGCCCCCCTGGATGGGTTCGAGCCCGTTGAGGGTGCGCAGCAAGGTGCTCTTGCCGCAGCCGCTTGGCCCCAGGATGACGATCACCTCCCCGGGGTTCACCGTGAGGCTGACCTTGTCCAGTACCCGGTGTTGACCGAATTGTTTGCTGACAGCATTGAGCTCAAACAGAGGTGTCATACCGCATTACCCCATTGTTGCTCCAGCCGGCGCGAGGCGAGCGAGAGCGGATAGCAGACCAGAAAAAAGAACAGGAACAGCAGACCGTAGATAAGCAGCGAGCCATAGGTGCGCTCGATGATCTGCTGGCCCACCTTGATCACCTCCACCACCCCGATCAGCACCGCCAGCGAGCTGGTCTTGATGATGCGGGTATGGATGTTGATGGTCGGCGGCGTGAGCCGTTGCAGCGCCTGGGGCAGCAGCACGTGGCGATAGAGCTGCCAGCGGGAGAGCCCGAGCGCCAGCCCGGCCTCCTGCTGGCCGCGGGCGAGGGAATTGAGGCCGCCGCGCACCACTTCGCCCACCTCGCTGGCCCCCCACAGGGCCAGCACCAGCACGGCGCACCAGAAGGCCGGGATATCGAGGCCGAAGAAGATCGGCAGCCCGAAGAAGAAGAGGTAGAGCCAGACCAGCACGGGCACCACCCGAAACAGCTCCAGATAGACCCGCAACACTCCCCGCGTCAGCCTTCCTCCCTGCTGGGCCAGCACGCCGTAACCGACGCCCCCCAGGGTGGCGAACAGGATGGCGAGCAGCGAGATGGCGAGGGTCTGACCCGCGCCCACCGCCAGCAGCGGCAGCGCCTGCGTCAGTTGCTCAGTGACCGGACTGACCATAGTGATCCCTCCTTTCATGCACATGAGTGGCGAGTGACGGCGGCAGCTGGAAGATAAGTACCCACATCGGGATCAGCGTCTGCATCAGCGATTCAGTGACCGAACTGACCATGTTGCAGCCTCCTTTCAACGATCCGCAGGGCAAGGGACAGCGGCAGAAAGATCAGCACGCACATCAAGGTCAGCACCGCCAGCATCTCGTAGGTCTTGTAGTAGAGGGCGATGTAGTTCCTGGTGGTGTAGAGCAGCTCCGGCACCGCCACCGCCGAGGCCACAGTGGTCTCTTTGAGCAGGAAGATGAAATTGGCAAACAGCGCCGGCAGGCTGGCAAGCCAGGCCTGGGGCAGCTGCACGTGGCGCAGCAGTTGCCAGCGGGAGAGACCTATGGCCCGCCCCGCCTCCAGCTGGCTGGCGGGCACGGCCCCGATGCCCGCCCGCAGCGCCTCGGTGAGGTAGCCGCCGCCGAGGAAGGTCATGGCGATCACCGCCGTGGCAAAGCCCGACAGCGACAGGCCGAGCGCCGGCAGCCCGAAGTAGAGAAAGAACAGCTGGATCAGCAGCGGTGTGTTGCGGGACAGCTCCACATAGGCGCGGATCACTCGGGTCAGCCAGGGCCTGTGCAGGCCGAGCAGCGCCACATTGAGCAGGGCGACCGCAAGGGCGGTGAGGATCACCAGGGTGCCGAGCTGCAAGGTGACCCAGACCGACTTGCCAAAGGCCGGCAGGGTAGTGAGGACAAAGGACCAGTCGAAGCTCATGCGGGGATCCTCCCGTCACGGTGCAGCCGCTGGGGCACGACCGTGATTGCGTCCGGGTACTTGATGCCGGCGCCTGTGTTGAGCACCACCACCCGCTCGCCCCCCTGGATCCAGCCCGATTCCCGCAACTGGCGGGCGGCGGCGAAGGCGGCCGCCCCTTCCGGGCAGACGAAGCTGCCTTCGCGCGCGGCGAGCTGGCGGATCTCTGCCTGGATGGCTCTGTCGTCCACTGCTATGGCGCAGCCCTGGGTGCGATAGAGGGCATCCAGCACCAGAAAGTCCCCCAACGCCTTGGGCACATTGATGCCAAAGGCCAGGGTCTGGGAGTCGGGCCAGAAGCGCGACTCGTGCTCTCCCTGCTGCCAGGCCTGGACTATGGGGGCGCAGCCGCTCGCCTGTACCGCCACCAGCCGCGGCAGCGGCCCCTGCACCCAGCCAAGCTCCTGCAATTCCCGCAGCGCCTTGTAGATGCCGATGAGGCCGACCCCGCCGCCCGTGGGGTAGAGGATCACGTCCGGCAGGGTCCAGCCGAGCTGTTCGGCGATCTCCAGCCCCATGGTCTTCTTGCCCTCGATGCGATAGGGCTCCTTGAGGGTGGAGGCATCGAACAGCCCCTGCTCCGCCACCGCCTGGGCCACCTGGCGACCGGCGTCGCTGATGAGGCCGTCCACCAGATAGAGGCGGGAGCCGGCCAGAGAGGTCTCCAGCCTGGTGATGGCGGGGGCCGCCTGGGGCATGACTATGGTGCTGCGCAGCCCGGCGCGGGCGCCGTAAAGCGCCCAGGCCGCACCGGCGTTGCCGTTGGTGGGCATGGCGAAGTGGGTGACACCGAGCTCCCGGGCGCGGGAGACGCCGACCGCGGCGCCCCGGGCCTTGAAGGAGCCGGTGGGGATGACGCTCTCATCCTTTATCCAGAGATCCGGAATGCCGATCTGCTTGCCCAGAGCAGGCAGGGGCAGCAGCGGGGTGAAGCCTTCCCCCAGGGTGACCACCTGGGCGGGATCGCGCACCGGCAGCAGCTCGTGATAGCGCCACAGGCTGGCGGGGCGACCCAGCAGGGCGGCCGGGTGCCAGGCCTTCTTCAGGGCCTCGAGATCGTAGCTGGCTAGCAGTGGCGTGCCGACCCGGCTCAGTTGCTGGGGCTGGTCGGCATCATAGGTCTCGCCCGTCTTGCTGCAACGCAGATGTGAGAGGTAGCTGTACGGCATGGGTTATCCTGAGCGGGTCGCTGTGGTCAGTGGCTTATGCCATCCTGTGACCCAAGCGCCGGATAACAAACAAAATAAAGCGGCAAACCTAAGCGAAAAAATTCATATGACTCCGTCTTTGCCGGGGGCGCCGCCCGTCGCCACCGGCCGGGGGGTTGGGCCGTACGGCACTCTTTGTTACCCTGCCCGCTTCACCGAAATTGCAGGGAGCCGCCTCGATGCGAGCCATTGTCAGCCTGCTGGCCCTGTCACTGCTGTGTGCGTGCAGCAGCCAGTCAACCGAAGAGGATGCCATGTCAGGGAAAACGCGCCTTCACTACCCCGTCACCCGCCAGGGGGATCAGGTGGATCACTACTTCGGCCAGGCCGTGACCGATCCCTATCGCTGGCTGGAGGATGACCGCAGCCCCGAGACCGAGGCCTGGGTCAGGGCCCAGAACCGGGTAACTCAGGATTACCTTTCGCAGATCCCGTATCGGGCGGCCATCAAGGAGAGGCTCGCCTCATCCTGGAACTACGCCAAGGAGGGGGCGCCGTTTCGCGAGGGGCGCTACCACTACTTCTTCAAGAACGACGGCCTGCAGAACCAGAACGTGCTGTGGCGCCAGCTGCCGGGCAAGCCGGCGGAGGTGTTCCTCGATCCCAATACCCTCAGCCCCGACGGCACCACGGCGCTGGATCAGCTGAGCTTCTCCCGGGATGGCCGCATCCTGGCCTACTCCCTGTCGCTGGCCGGCAGCGACTGGCGCGAGATCCACCTGATGGACGTGGAGAGCAAGCAACCCCTGGAGACGCCCCTCAAGGACGTGAAGTTCAGCGGCATCAGCTGGCTCGGCAACGAGGGCTTCTTCTACTCGAGCTACGACAAGCCCGATGGCAGCGAGCTGTCGGCCAAGACAGATCAACACAAGCTCTATTTCCACCGGCTCGGCACGGCGCAGCAGGATGACCGGCTGGTGTTCGGCGCCATTCCGGCGCAAAAGCACCGCTATGTGGGGGCCAGCGTCACCGAGGATGACCGCTTCCTGCTCATCTCGGCGGCGAACTCCACCTCCGGCAACCGCCTCTATGTGAAGGATCTGAGCCGGGAGAGCGCACCGCTGCTGACGGTGCAGGGGGATCTGGAGGCGGACGTGAGCCTGGTGGACAACAAGGGCGGCACGCTCTACCTGCAGACCAATCGGGACGCCCCCAATGGCCGGCTGGTGAAGGTGGAGGCCGCCAACCCGGGCCCCGAACAGTGGCGCGACCTCATCCCCGAGCGTCAGCAGGTGCTGAGGGTGCACAGCGGCAGTGGCTACCTGTTCGCCGAGTACATGGTGGACGCCACCGCCCGGGTCGAGCAGTTCGACTACGAAGGCAAGCGGGTGCGCGAGGTGGCGCTGCCCGGCCTTGGCAGCGTCAGCGGCTTCAACGGCAAGCACGACGATCCCGCCCTCTACTTCGGCTTCGAGAACTATGCTCAGCCGCCCACCCTCTACCAGTTCGAGCCAAGGAGCGGGGCCATCAGCCTCTATCGCGCCTCGGCGGCGCCGTTCAAGCCAGAGGATTATGTCTCCGAGCAGCGCTTCTACCAGAGCAAGGACGGCACCCGGGTGCCGCTCATCATCAGCTACCGCAAGGGGCTGAAACTCGATGGCAGCAACCCGACCATCCTCTACGGCTATGGCGGCTTCGACGTGAGTCTGACCCCGAGCTTCAGCGTGTCGGTGGCGAACTGGCTGGATCTGGGGGGCGTCTATGCGGTGGCCAACCTGCGCGGGGGCGGCGAGTACGGCCAGGCCTGGCACATGGAGGGCACCAGGATGAACAAGCAGAACGTGTTCGACGACTTCATCGCGGCGGCCGAGTACCTCAAGGCCGAGGGCTACACCCGCACCGACCGGTTGGCGATCCGCGGTGGATCCAACGGCGGCCTGCTGGTGGGGGCGGTGATGACCCAGCGGCCGGATCTGGTGCGGGTCGCGCTGCCGGCGGTGGGGGTGCTCGACATGCTGCGCTACCACAGCTTCACCGCCGGGGCGGGCTGGGCTTACGACTATGGCACCAGCGCCGACGATGAGGCCATGTTCGCGTACCTGAAGGGCTACTCGCCCCTGCACCAGGTGCGGCCCGGGGTCAGCTACCCCTCGACCCTGGTGACCACGGCGGATCACGACGACCGTGTGGTGCCAGCCCACTCCTTCAAGTTCGCCGCCACCCTGCAGGCCGACAATGCGGGCCCCCATCCCCAGCTCATCCGCATCGAGACCAATGCGGGGCACGGGGCGGGCACGCCGGTGACCAAGCTTATCGAGCAGAGCGCGGACCTCTATGCCTTCACCCTCTACGAGATGGGCTACCGGCAACTGCCGACCATCCAGTAAGACCAGGGCCCTGCGGGGCCCTTTTCCGTGGTGGGACAGGCGGGCGCGACCATCCCTGTCTCGCCATTTGCCCGTTTTGGGGCCGGTACAGCCTGCGCCGCGCCCCCGGTGGTATAGTCAGCCACAGGATCTGCATTGAGGAGTTCGTCGTGAAGAAGATCATCTACATACTGCTGGGGTTGGCGCTGGCGGCCGTGGTGGCCATCGCCGCCCTGGTGTCTCTGGTTGACCCCAATCAGTTCAAGCCCCAGCTGGCGGAGCAGGTGCGCAAGAGCACGGGCCGCGAGCTGGTGATGGAGGGGGATATCGGCTGGCGCTTCTGGCCGAGCCTCGGCCTCTCTCTCGAGAAGGTGCAACTTCGCAACCCCGCGGGCTTTGCCGAGCCCGACCTGCTGCGCTTCGCGCAGGGTGACGCCTCTGTCGCCCTGCTGCCGCTGCTCTCCCATCGGCTGGAGATTGGCAAGGTGACCCTGAGCGGCGCCCATCTCTTTATCCAGACCAGGGCCGACGGCAGCTCCAACCTGAGCGGTCTGGTCAAGACAGCCACTTCCGACAAGGGCGATGGCGCTCAATCCCCTGCCGGCGATGGCCAGCCCGCCGCCCCTGCCGCCAGTGAAGAAAAACCCTGGCAGATCAGCCTGCAAGGGGTGGCATTGGTCGAGGCCAGCGCCCTGGTGCGGGACGATCGCAGCGGCGCCGTCTCCCGTCTCGATAGGCTGGATCTCGATCTGGGTCAGCTGACCCCGGGTGAGTGGGTGCCGGTGACCCTGGCCGCCAAGGGGGCGCAGGGGGATCTGGGGTTTGATCTCAAGGGAGAGGCCCAGCTCAAACCGGCCCAGGAGGCAATGAAGAGTGAGCTCAAGGATCTCAGCCTCAGCGGCAGCCTGAGCCAGCCATCGCAGCGGCTCGATGCCTTCACCCTCAAGGCCGATCGGCTGGCGCTGGGGCAGTGGAGCAGCCTGACCCTTAACCTGAGCGGCGCCCAGGGGGCGGCGGACAAGCCGACCCTGGCCGGTACCCTGGAGGGGACCTTCAAGGCGCGGCTCGACGAGAAGCGGCAACTGCTGGAGCTGTCGGATGCCGTGCTGGCCGCCAGGCTCAGCGGCGATGCCCTGCCGCGCCCGCAGATGAACCTCAAGCTGGCGGGCTTTGCCCGCGCGGAGCTCGACAAGCAGAGCGTCACCCTGAGCAACCTGGTGATGGGGGCGGATGACGCCCTGCTCAGCGGCAACGGCACTGTGCATCTGGGGGCCGTGCCCAGGGTGGAGTTCGACCTCAAGGGGGAAAAACTCGACCTCGACAGCTGGCTCGGTCAGGCTGCACCGGCCAAGACGCCCGCCGCGCCCGCTGCCCCTGCGAAAGGCGAAGGCAAGGGGACTTCCCCTGCGGCCAAGGCGCTCTCCACCATGGAGCCCGATCTCGCCGCCCTCAAGGCGGTGGACCTGTCCGGTCGGCTGCAACTGGGCAGCCTGAGGGTGAAGGGGCTGGATCTCAACGCCGTGGATCTGCAGCTCGCCCTGGCCGGTGGCCAGCTAACGCTCAAGCAATTCAGCGCCGGGGTGGCCGGTGGTCAGGTGACGGCGAGCGGCGTGCTCGATGCCCGTCAGCAACCCGCCCGCTATCAGGTGCACAAGCAGATACAAGGGGTGGATGTGCGGCCCCTGTTGCAGACCCTGGCCCAGAACGATCGACTGGAAGGCAAGGGGGATCTCGAGGTGCAGGTACAGGGCACTGGCCTGTCCGAGCAGGCCCTGCGCAGCCAGATGCAGGGCAAGCTGAGCCTCAGGCTGAGCGACGGTGCCCTGCACGGCATCAACCTGGCGGAGATGATCCGCGAGGCGCGGGCCGCCCTGACCGGCAAGGGGGCGGATCAGGTCAAGGAGGCGCGCAAGACCGACTTCAGCGCCCTGACCGCC
The DNA here is from genome assembly GCF_041403065.1 of Aeromonas sp. S16(2024). Classification (NCBI taxonomy): domain Bacteria; kingdom Pseudomonadati; phylum Pseudomonadota; class Gammaproteobacteria; order Aeromonadales; family Aeromonadaceae; genus Aeromonas; species Aeromonas sp. S16(2024). The sequence goes on from NZ_JBGLQX010000013.1 coordinate 73,182, forward strand.
AACTTCCAGATCGCCAATGGCGTGGCTCGCAGCGACGACATCCAGCTGCTCGCGCCCGCCCTGCGGGTGAAGGGCCAGGGCCAGACCGCTCTGGTGCCCGAGACCCTCGACTTCCTGTTCCTCACCTCTGTGGTGGAGAGCAGCAAGGGCCAGGGGGGCAAGAGCGTGGACGAGCTCAAGGACGTCACCATACCGGTGCGCATCGGCGGCCACTGGCAGGCCCCGAGCTACCGGCTCGACGTGAAGGAGCTGCTTAGCAACAACAAGGTGCTGGAGGAGAAGGCCCGCAAGGAGGCCGAGCGCGGCCTCAAGAAATTGCTGGGAGACAAGGCCGACGACGAGCAGATCAAGGGGGTGGCGGATCAGCTGCTCAAGGGATTGTTCAAATAACCCCGGCCCTGCGTCTTATCGCCATAAAGAGCCCGCCCAGTGCGGGCTCTTTGCTGCCTAACACAGGGGATGGGGCCAGGCGTTGCCCCCGAGGATGGGGTAATATCCGGGTCGAGACGAGAGACAAGGAACAGGGAGCGTCCATGAACAAGCAGGTGCTGATCACAGGTGGCAGCAGAGGGATAGGGGCGGCGACGGCCCGCTATCTGGCGGGGCAGGGGTATCACCTCTGCCTCAACTATCGCCATGACAGGGCCAGTGCCGAGGCGCTGGTGGCCGAGATCCGGGCCCGCCATCCGGTCTCCTGCATAGCGGTGCAGGCGGATGTCAGCGTGGAGACCGAGGTGGTGCGCCTGTTCGAGGAGATGGACGCGCGGCTCGGGGTGATCACCCATCTGGTGAACAACGCAGGCATACTCCAGCCCCAGATGAAGGTGCTGGAAATGAGCGCCGAGCGTATCAACAAGACCCTGACCACCAATGTGACCGGCTACTTCCTCTGCTGTCGGGAGGCGGTACGCCGCATGACGAGCGGGGGCGCCATCGTCAACGTCTCTTCGGCCGCCGCCCGCCTCGGCTCGGCGGGGGAGTATGTGGACTACGCCGCCTCCAAGGGGGCCATAGACGTGCTGACCAGGGGCTTGTCTCTGGAGGTGGCGGCCCAGGGGATCCGGGTCAACGGGGTGCGCCCGGGCTTTATCTATACCGAGATGCACGCAGACGGCGGCGAGCCCGGCCGGGTAGACAGGATCAAGGGCAATATTCCGCTGCAACGGGGCGGTCAGCCGGTGGAGGTGGCCGCCGCCATCGCCTGGCTGCTGTCGGAGGAAGCCTCCTATGCCACCGGCACCTTTATCGATCTGGCCGGGGGGCGCTAGGGGCGGAGTCACAGTCTCCCGACAGCAACAAGGGGCGCCATGGCGCCCCTTGATACTGATGCAACGAGAGACTTACTCCCCCAGCAGCTGTTGCCAGACCGCCAGCACATGGCCCCGCTCGGTCAGCAGCTGGTCGTCCCCCACCTTGCGGGAGATCTCCGAGAGGTTGAGGCGATGGCCCTGGTTGCGGATCTCCAGATAGGCGTGTTTCAGCCCCTCCGCCTGCTCCAGGGTCAATACCCCCGCCATCACGCACTCGTCGAAGATGCGCACATTGTCCGACCAGCGGGTCAGGGCCTCGGGCTCGCCACAGGCGTGGGCCAGCACCAGGTACTGGGCGATGAACTCTATGTCCACCATGCCGCCCGGGGACTGCTTGAGATCGAACTCCCCCTCGCCCGCCTTGAGCAGGTGAGCCCGCATCTTGTGGCGCATCTCGCGCACCTCGCGGGCCAGGGTAGGGAGGTCGCGCTCCTTGGCCAGCACGGCGCGGCGGATGCGGGCAAACTCCGCGATGACCCCCTCGTCCCCATAGATGGGGCGGGCCCGCACCAGGGCCTGGTGTTCCCAGGTCCAGGCCTCGTGCTGCTGGTACTGCTCATAGGCGGCGAGAGAGGAGACCAGCAGGCCGGCGTCGCCGGAGGGACGCAGCCGCATGTCGATCTCGTAGAGGATCCCCGAGGGGGTGCGGGTGCTGAACAGGTGCAGGATCCGCTGGGCCAGGCGCAGGTAGAACTGGCGGCTGTCGATGGGCTTGCGCCCGTCGGTGTAGCCGTTGGGGTCACCGCCGTGCAGGAAGACGAGATCGAGATCCGAGCCGTAGCCCAGCTCGATGCCGCCCAGCTTGCCATAGGCCACCACGGCGAAGCCGCGCTGGCCGCTCAGTGCCACCTCGGGGGGCACCCCGTAGCGCTCGCTCATCTGGGCCCAGGCCTGATTGACCACCTCTTCGGTGATGGCCTCCGCCAGCCAGGTGAGGTGGTCGCTCACCTTCATCAGCGGCAGGGCGCCGGCGATGTCGGCGGCGACGATGCGCAGCAACTGCACCTGCTTGAACTGGCGCAGCGCCTCCATCTGCTGCTCCACATCCTCTTCGGGGATGCGCAGCAGGAACTGGCGCAACTGGGGCTTGTACTGATCCAGCGGGGTGGGGTGGTAGAGGTGCTGGGGATCCAGCAGCTCGTCCAGCAGTATGGGGTAGCGGGCGAGCTGCTCGCTCACCAGGTTGCTCTCGTCGCACAGGCGCACCAGCTGGCGCAGGGCGGCGGGGTTCTCCGCCAGCAGTTGCAGGTAGGCGCTGCGGGTGAAGATGCGGGTCAGCAGGGTGCAGACCCGCTCGAACAGGCGGGCGGGCTCACGGCTCGCCACCACCAGTCGCAGCAACTCAGGCATCAGCCAGTCCAGGGCGATGCGCCCCTGGGGGCCGACCTGGCGGCGCTTGTACTCCTCCTTGAAGCGCAGCAGAGCGGCGCAAAGCGGCGCAGGCTCGGTTACCCCTTGTGCAGTCAGCAGTTGCTCCAGCTCGGCGGCGTCGAGCTCGGTGCGCCAGAGATCGAGCCAGAGCTGCTCCAGGTGGGCGGGGGCCTCTTTCTCTTCCCCCACCACGGCGACGAACTCCTGATGGACTATGGCCATCTCCTCGTCGAGGTGCGTCATGAAGGCGTCCCAGTCGGCGAAGCCGGTGGCGGCGATCAGCCGCTGGCGATCCCGCTCCTCGGTGGGCAGGGTCTGGGTCTGCTGATCCCCTATCTCCTGCAATATGTTCTCGACCCGGCGCAGGAAGCGATAAGCCTGGAGCAAGCGCGCGCAGCGCTCCTCATCGAGGGCGCCGCTCTGGGCGATGGCCGCCAGGGCTTCCGGCAGGTGGCGTACCCGCAGGGCGGGCTCGCGACCGCCACGGATAAGCTGCAACGCCTGGGCGATGAACTCCACCTCGCGGATGCCGCCGGCCCCCAGCTTGATGTTGCCCTCCAGCCCCTTGCGGCGTACCTCGGCGGCGATCATCGCCTTCATCTGGCGCAGACCGTCGATGACGCCAAAGTCGATGTAGCGGCGAAACACGAAGGGGCGCAACAACTCGGTGAGGGCCTGGGCGTGTTCGCACTGGGGCCCCAGCACCCGCGCCTTGACCATGGCGTAGCGCTCCCAGTTGCGGCCATGGTGCTGGTAGTAATCCTCCATGGCGGCAAAGGAGATGGCGAGCGGCCCCGCCTCGCCGAAGGGGCGCAGCCGCATGTCGACTCTAAACACCTGACCATCCTGGGTGGGCTGGTGCAGGGCGTTGATCAGGCGCTGGCCCAACTTGATGAAGAACTGCTGGTTGGCGAGTTCGCGCCGCCCGCCGACCGTGTAGCCGTTGTCGGGGAAGGTGAAGATAAGGTCGATGTCGGAGGAGAAGTTCAGCTCGCCGCCCCCCAGCTTGCCCATGCCGAGGATGAGCAGGGGCTGAGGGTCACCGTTGCCGTCCATGGGGGTGCCGAGCTCGGCGCACTGTCTGGCGTAGAGCCAGTCCCGGGCACCGCAGATCAGCGTGTCCGCGAGCCTGGTGAGATGGATGAAACTCTCTTCGACCTGGGCCTGACCCAGCAGCTCGCGCCAGGCGATCACCAGCATGCGGCTGCGTCTGAACTGGCGCAGCACCCGCTTGAGCGCCTCCTCGTCATGGACTTCGGCGAGCAGGGCCGCCAGATCGCCCTCGTAGGCAGGCCAGCGCTCGGACAGCGCCAGATCCCCGGAGGCCAGGGTCTGCGCCAGCAGCTCGGGCTGTTTGATGAGGGAGTCTGCGACGAAATCCGAGAGGCCAAACAGGGTCAGCAGGGTCTGCTGCTCCATCGCGGGCAAATTGCCATAGTCGGGGGCCAGCACCAGCAGCCGTTGCCACTGGCGCCCGGCCTGATCCTGCAGCAGGGGTGACAGGGTGGAGAGGGATGCCGGAGATGGGGGAAGAGAAGAGGAATGCTGGGCCACGGTTGCCGTCCTTGTGATTAACGGGTCTGCAGAGGGAATGAAAACACCGGCAGCCAATCTAGCATTGTCCCGCGCCTGCGTCACAGCCCGGGAGAGAGAAGCATGAGCCGGCGGGGAAAATGGGCCGCCGGCGCAGGCTCAGGGGCGCTGATAGATCTCGGGGTCGTATTTTTCCATCAGGCTGTCAGGGGCGCGGGGCGGCGCGAAGCCAAAGCCGGCATAGAGCCCCTGGGCATCCGAGGTGGCGAGGGAGAGGCGGCGCAGCCCCTGCAAGGTGGGATGGGCCAGGATGGCGGCCATCAGGGCCTTGCTGTGGCCCTGACCGCGATGGGCGGGCAGCACGAATACATCGGACAGATAGCCGAAGGTGGCCCGGTCGGTGATGACCCGTGCGAAGGCCACCTGCTGGCCGTCGACATAGCCGCCGAAGCAGAGCGAATGATTGATGGCCCGCTGCACCGTGGAGAGGGGAATGCCGAGGCTCCAGTAGGCCTCCTCGGACAGGAAACGGTGAATGAGGGGGACATCGAGCCGTCCCTTGTCGTCGCTGATCTCCAGTGGGGATTGTGTGTGCTGCATCCTGGCTCCTTGCCGTGACATGAATGAGAAAGGCCCCTCGCGGGGCCCTCCAGTTTACTCAAATCGCGGTCTCAGGCCAGCTTGAAGGCCTGGATATGTGTATCCAGCGTCTGGCTGTGGTGCTCCACCAGTTCGGAGGCATCTTTCAGCTCCCGCAGCACCACCACTGAGCCTTCCACCACCTGTTTGACCTGCTCCAGGTTGGCGTTCATCTCTTCGGCGACCGAGCTCTGCTGCTCGGAGGCGGCGGCGATCTGGCGGTTCATGTCGGCCACTCCCTGTACCCGCTGCACTATGGTGGCGAGCTGATCGCCTGCCTGGGTCACCTGCGCCACCCCCTTGTCCGCCTGCTGCACGCTCTCGGCCATCAGGCCGACGGCCTGGCGGGCATTGCCCTGCAGCAGCTCTATCATCTTCTGGATCTCGACGGTGGCGGCCTGGGCCCGGTTCGCGAGTTCGCGCACCTCGGAGGCGACCACGGCGAAGCCGCGTCCCGCCTCGCCGGCGCGGGCGGCCTCGATGGCGGCGTTCAGGGCCAGCAGGTTGGTCTGCTCCGAGATGCTGCGGATGGTGTCCACCACTGAGCCGATGCGATCGACCCCGTGCTCCACCTCGTTGACCACGGCGGAGGAGCGCTGGATGTTGCCGGAGAGGGTGTCTATGGTGCTGACGGTGGCGGCCACGCAGCGACTGCCTTCCTCGGCCAGGGCGCTGGCATCGGCAGTGGCGTGGGAGGCCTGCTCCGCATGGTTGGCCACCTCGCGAATGGCGCCCACCATCTGGCTCATGGCGCTGGCGAGCTGCTCTATCTGGGTGAACTCCTCGTTGATCGCCTCGTTGGCCTCATCCATGCAAAGCGTCACCTGGGAGGCGATGTCGTTGAGCTCCTTGCAGGCGGCGCGCTGGGTGCCGAACACCTCCTTGAGGTTCTCCTGGGAGTGGGCGACCGCCTTGGCGATGTCACCGAACTCGTCCCGGGACTTGAGCAGCACGCTGTGGCTGAGATCCTTGCGGGCGAAGCGCTCCAGCAGGCCTACCAGGTAGTGCACCTGTTTGACCATGAGCCGGGAGCCGGTCAGCAGCAGCACCACGAAGACGACCCCCATCAGCGCCGTCTCCATCAGACCTGTCCAGATCAGGCGATCGGCAATGGCATTGGCCTTGGTGGCATCTATGCCCTCGCCGAGCAGGGTGGCTTCGAGGTTGCTGGCATCGAACCAGAGCTTGGCCAGCAAGAGCAGCGTGCTGAACACCATGAGCAGCACCACCTTGGGTACCAGTCGGATGTTGCTCATTCGCCTCTCCAGCGAGTTTAACTGCATAACCTTTCTCCTTCTTAATGGCCGGTTTTCCTTTGTCCTCAGGACTATCGGCATTATCTTCCGTTTTATTAATTCGCACTGTGCCTAAAGTAGGAAAATGTATGCGACATCACTCTTCTGGCCTGAGATCCATGGATCTGCTCATGGCCCTGCTCTCCATCATCTCGGTGGTACTGGTGGGACTCCGCTGGCTGGGGGCTCGCCACTTCACTCCCGAGACGCTCTCCCTCTTTTATGATCTGGACAGCTTGATCTGTTACATCTTCCTCGCCCACTTCACCTATGGTTGGTTCCGTGCCAGCGACAAGCGAACCTTCCTCAAGGCGAACTGGTTCTATCTGCCGGGCAGCCTGCCCATGGTGGAGCAGTTGCGCTGGGCCCGGCTGATCCAGCTCTACAGGGTAATCCAGCTACTGCGCAGCAACCCCAGTCTGCTGGCCATAGTGCGAAGGGAACGAAATGAGACCCGCCTGGCCGGCATACTGCTGCTTTTCTTCCTGCAGATAGGAGTGGGCACGGCACTCATCTACTGGGTCGAGGGAGGCCAACCCGGCAGCCAGATCCACAACACCTATGACGCCTTCTGGTGGACCCTGGTGACGCTCTCCACCATTGGTTACGGGGATATAGTGCCGCAAACCGAGGAGGGGCGTTTCGTCGCCAGCCTGCTGATCATCTTCGGAGTCGGTCTGTTCAGCGCCCTGAGCGGTTTCATGGCTAGTCTGTTTCTGCAACCCCACAAGGGGGATGGGGAGACCGACAAGTGGCGCCATCAATACAACGCCCAGCAGGAGCAGTTGCTGCAGGAGCTGAAGGCCCTGCGCGCCGAGGTGAAGGCATTGCAACAGAAGTAGCCTGCGGCGTCTGGAATGGTCGCGTGGCAAACCGGAGAAGCCGTGAGACGCCTCTCAGTCAGGGGGGCGCCGCTTTTCTTTGCTTGTCCTTTGACCCGCTGGCGGCTTAACATTCGGCCTGCAACCTAATTCAACGAAGAGAATCGATCGACCATGCGCGCCCTTCTCGGGATCTTGATCTGCTTGTGTGCCCAACAGGTACTGGCCGATACCCGTTATGTCTCAGACAACATCTTTACCTATATCCACAACGGTCCTGGCACCCAGTACCGGATCCTCGGCAGCGTCAAGGCCGGTGAACCGCTGGAGGTCAAGGCGGTGAACAACGACGCCGGTTTCACCCAGGTGGTGGACGGCCGTGGTCGTGAAGGCTGGATCAAGAACAGCGAACTGCAGGCGGAGATCAGCCTGCGCGAGCGTCTGCCCCAGGTTCAGAAAGAGCTGGATGAGGCCAAGGCCCGCCTGCTGAACCTCAATGGCGACAACGAGCGTCGCTTTACCGAGAAGGATGGCCAGATCACCGAGCAGAGCAAGGAGATCGCCAGCCTGAAGGCCCAGCTCGCCAGCCAGAGTACAGAGATGAGCAGCCTCAAGGAGCAGAACGACGCCCTGACCCAGAGCTATGACAACCAGGAGCACGACATGCAGATGGACTGGTTCATCCGCGGTGGTGCCATGGTGTTGGGTGGCATACTGCTCGGCATACTGCTCCCCATGCTGCCTCGTCGTCGCAAGAGCAGCGAGCGCTGGATGAATTGATCGCCCGGGCGATCGCCAAGAGAAAGGTCGCCACGGCGACCTTTTTTCATGGGCGCGCACCGGGGCGGGATCTTGACCAGGTCGGGGGTCGCCAGGGGGCCTCTGCCGCCGTAAGATGAGCCGAACTATCCCGTGCCGTGCGCACCCGTCTCAACAAGAGCCTTCAACATATGTCATCAACCGAACAGGCCCGCTGGTTCGTGCTGGGGGGCGATCACCTCGTCCTGCTGGATGAACGGGGGCAGATCCCCCAAGGCCCCAGGGCCTGCCTGCCCGCCCATCTGCACTCCGCTCGTTTCGAGCCTTTCGACGAGTGGGACGGGCTGCCCTGCCTGCTGCTGGATCTGGGACCGGATGCCGAGATCGCCTCTCTGGCGGGGCTGCGCCAGCTGATGGTGGCGGGGGACGAAGAGGGCTTTCGCCTCGCCGGACGCGCCTGGCAGCTCGCCACCTTCCGCCGCACCCATCGCTTCTGCGGCGAGTGCGGTGCCCCCATGACCCCCAAGGCGGGGGAGTGGGCACAGGTGTGCCACCACGGTCACGTCGTCTATCCGCGCATCTCCCCCTGCATCATAGTGGCGGTGCGCAAGGGCCCGGCGATCCTGCTGGCGGCCCATCGCCGTCACTATCAGGCCGACGATCCCATGTATACGGTGCTGGCGGGCTTCGTGGAGGCGGGGGAGAACCTGGAGCAGTGCGTGGCGCGGGAGGTGTTCGAGGAGAGCGGCATCCGGGTATGCAACGTGCGCTACGTGGCGAGCCAGCCCTGGCCCTTCCCCCACAGCCTGATGATGGGTTTCACCGCCGACTACCAGAGCGGCGAGATCAAGGTGCAGGACGACGAACTGGTGGCCGCCGGTTTCTTCGAGGCGGACCGGCTGCCACGGCTGCCCCCCCACGGCACCATAGCGCGGCGGCTGATCGAGCAGAGCCTCGCAGAGAAGCGGTGAGGGCGAGGCCCTGAAAAGCGGGGCCCTGGTTTGCGCCCCCTCACATCTTTGCACTCCGGCGACCCTGCTGCGCGTTTGTGCCGCCCTTAGCCTTGCACAAAGTGGTATCATATCCGCCATTTTATGCTGGATATGAACTCAGGAACTGGGATGAAAGAGCTGAAGAACGATCGATACCTGCGTGCCCTGCTGCGCCAGGATGTGGACATGACCCCGGTGTGGATGATGCGTCAGGCTGGCCGCTACCTGCCGGAATACAAGGCGACCCGCGCCGTCGCGGGGGACTTCATGTCCCTGTGCCGCAACGCCGAGCTGGCCTGTGAAGTCACCCTGCAGCCCCTGCGCCGCTATCCCCTCGATGCCGCCATCCTCTTCTCCGACATCCTGACCGTGCCCGACGCCATGGGGCTTGGCCTCTACTTCGAGCACGGGGAAGGCCCGCGCTTCGAGCGCCCCATCACCTCCATGGCGGACGTGCAGGCACTGCCCATCCCGGAGCCGGAAGACGAGCTCGGCTACGTGATGAACGCGGTGCGCACCATTCGCCGCGAGCTAAAGGGTGAAGTGCCGCTCATCGGCTTCTCCGGCAGCCCCTGGACCCTGGCCACCTACATGGTTGAGGGGGGCAGCTCCAAGGCGTTCACCAAGATCAAACAGATGATGTATGCCGAGCCGCAGACCCTGCACCTGCTGCTGGACAAGCTGGCGGACAGCGTGATCGCCTATCTCAACGCCCAGATCAAGGCCGGTGCCCAGTCCGTCATGGTGTTCGACACCTGGGGCGGCGTGCTGACCCCGAGGGACTACCGCGACTTCTCCCTGCAGTACATGCACAAGATCGTCGATGGCCTGATCCGTGAGAATGAGGGGCGCCGCGTGCCGGTCACCCTGTTCACCAAGAACGGCGGCCAGTGGCTGGAGCAGATCGCCGCCACCGGCTGCGATGCGCTGGGACTGGACTGGACCACAGACATCGCAGATGCCAAGCGCCGGGTCGGCGACAAGGTGGCGCTGCAGGGCAACATGGATCCCTCCATGCTCTACGCCGCGCCTGCGCGCATCCGCGAAGAGGTCGCCACCATCTTGGCGGGCTTTGGCAGCGGCAACGGCCACGTCTTCAACCTGGGTCACGGTATCCATCAGGATGTGGACCCGGAGCACGCCGGCGTGTTTGTGAACGCGGTGCACGAGCTGTCGGCTCAGTACCACGGCCGCTGAGCGCGGCAGACAGCACGATGAGAACGGGGCCTGCGGGCCCCGTTTTGCTGCCCGGCCTCGCGGGGGCTGCATCCTGGTCACCGCTCGGGTTACACTGCACCACCACTGAACCGGGTCGCGGACGGGATGGGCGAGTGCGCCTCCTGACGACCGGGTGAGGGCGTCGTCGAACATGGCAGGAGGCAGGATGAGCAAGGGTTCTTGGGATTGGGGTATCGATCTTGGCGGGACCAAGTGCGAGTGCGTGGTGCTGGAGGGTGACGAGGTGCTGCTGCGCCATCGCATCCCCACCGAGCGCCGTGGCGGTTACGAGCACATGATAGGCCAGATCGCCAAGCTGGTGGACGAGTGCGCCGAGCGGCTCGGCCAGCGTCCCGCCATCCTCGGCATGGGCACCCCGGGGGCGCGGGATCCCCAGACCGGGCTGATGAAGAACTGCAACACCACAGAGCTCAACGGCAAGCCGTTCAAGGAAGATCTGGAGCGCAGGCTCGGCATTCCTGTGCTGATCGCCAACGACGCCAACTGCTTCGCCCTGGCGGAAACCCATCTGGGGGCGGTGCGCCAGCACCATCCCGATGCCAAGGTAGTGTTCGGCATCATCATGGGCACAGGGGTTGGGTCCGGCATCGTCATCAACGGCCAGATCCTCAACGGCCATCACGGCATCGCCGGGGAGTGGGGCCACAACGTGCTCTCCCCCGACGGTCCCGAGTGCTACTGCGGCAAACGCGGCTGTGTCGAGACCTTCATCAGCGGCCCGGCGCTGGAGGCCTGGTATGAGGCCAAGGCCAGGCGCCACCTGTCACTGGCCCAGATAGCGGCGGCGACGGCTCACGACCACGTGGCCAAACTCACCATCGACCGGCTGCATTTGCTGTTTGGCCAGGCCCTCGCCAACGTGGTCAACATCCTGGATCCGGACGTCATCGTCATCGGCGGCGGGGTGGGCAACGTGCAGAGCCTCTACAGCGTCGGTCGGCAGACTGTGCTGCCATTTCTGTTCAATCCCCGCTTCGCCACCCCCCTCATAGCCCCGGCCCTGGGCGACAGTGCCGGTGTGTTCGGGGCCGCGCTGCTGGCCAGGGGCGTCTTCCAGGAGGCCCTGCTGTCGTGAACCAGTCAGGGACCCGTCACTTTGTCGCAGGTAAGGACACAGATTTTTCATGATCAAGATTGCCATCAACGGATACGGGCGCATCGGTCGCAACGTGTTGCGGGCCCTCTACGAGAGCGGCCGCGATAACCAGCTTAAGATAGTCGCCATCAACGAACTGGCGGCCCCCGAGGCCATGGTGCACCTCACCCGCTTCGACACCAGCCATGGCCGCTTCGGTTACCCGGTGCAGCTCGCGGGCAACAGCATGCTGGTGGGGGAGGATCTCATCGCCCTGTTTGCCGAGCGGGATCCCGCCAGGCTGCCCTGGCGGGCGCTGGGGGTGGATGTGGTGCTGGACTGCACCGGGGTATTCGGCTCCCGGGCCGATGCCGAACTGCACCTGGGGGCGGGAGCGGGCAAGGTGCTCTTCTCCCATCCGGCGGATGCGGACGTGGACGCCACCATTGTCTACGGGGTCAACCATCAGGTGCTGACGGGACGGGAGCGGATCGTCTCCAATGCCTCCTGTACCACCAACTGCGTGGTGCCCGTCATCGAAACATTGCATCGAGAATTCGAGATAAATTGTGGTACTATTACGACAATTCATTCGGCCATGCACGATCAGCAAGTCATCGATGCCTATCACAGCGACTTGCGTCGAACCCGGGCCGCCAGCCAGTCCATCATCCCGGTGGATACCAAGCTGGCAAAGGGGTTGGAGCGAATCCTCCCCCACTTCGCCGGCAAGTTCGAGGCGATCGCGGTACGGGTGCCGACCATCAACGTCACCGCCATGGATCTGAGCATTACTGTTCGTAAAAAAGTGACAGTTAGTGACGTAAATCAAGCCCTGCAACGGGCATCCAGAGGTACATTACAGGGTATCCTGGACTACACGGAAGAGCCGCTGGTCTCCGTAGACTTTAATCATGATGCACACTCCTGCATCATTGATGGTACCCAGACTCGGGTGAGCGATGCCAACCTCGTCAAGATGTTGATGTGGTGCGATAACGAATGGGGCTTCGCCAACCGCATGCTGGATACCACCCGGGCCATGATGGCCGCAGGCTGAGAGTCTGCACCGGGCGCAAGGTTACTGTTTTTTTAACATTACCTGAAAATATATAGAGGACTGAATATGTCTGTTATCAAGATGACCGACCTGGATCTGGCGGGTAAACGCGTTCTGATCCGTGCTGACCTGAACGTGCCGGTAAAAGACGGCAAGGTCACTTCCGATGCACGTATCGTGGCGACGCTGCCGACCATCAAGCTGGCTCTGGAAAAGGGCGCCAAGCTGATGATCACCTCCCACCTGGGTCGTCCGACCGAGGGTGAATACAACGAAGAATTCTCCCTGGCCCCGGTAGTCAACTATCTGAAAGACGCTCTGTCCTGCCCGGTCCGCCTGGCCAAGGATTACCTGGATGGCGTAGACGTCGCCGCCGGTGAGCTGGTTGTGCTGGAAAACTGCCGTTTCAACAAAGGCGAGAAGAAGAACACCGAAGAGCTGGCCAAAAAATACGCCGCCCTGTGTGACGTCTTTGTAATGGATGCATTCGGTACTGCTCACCGCGCCGAAGGGTCCACCTACGGTGTGGCCCAATTCGCCCCGGTTGCCTGTGCTGGCCCCCTGCTGGCTGGTGAACTGGACGCTCTGGGCAAGGCCATGCTGAAGCCCGAGCGCCCCATGGTTGCCATCGTTGGCGGCTCCAAGGTCTCCACCAAGCTGACCGTGCTGGAATCCCTCTCCAAGATCGCTGACCAGATGGTTGTCGGTGGTGGCATCGCCAACACCTTCATCGCCGCTGCCGGTCACAACGTCGGCAAGTCCCTGTGCGAGCACGACCTGATCGACACCGCCAAGAAGCTGGCTGCCGAGACCAACATCCCGGTGACCACTGACGTGGTTGTCGGTGCCGAGTTCTCCGAGTCCACTCCGGCCACCATCAAGTCCGTGAGCGATGTGACCGACGGCGACATGATCTTCGACATCGGCCCTGACTCTGCCAAGGCCCTGGCCGACATCATCATGAACGCCAAGACCATACTGTGGAACGGCCCGGTCGGTGTGTTCGAGTTCGACCAGTTCGCCGAAGGCACCAAGGTGATCGCCGAAGCCATCGCCGCTTCCCCGGCCTTCTCCATCGCTGGTGGTGGTGACACCCTGGCCGCCATCGACAAGTTCGGCATCGCCGACAAGGTCTCCTACATCTCCACCGGCGGCGGCGCCTTCCTGGAGTTCGTAGAAGGCAAGGTACTGCCGGCTGTCGCGATTCTTGAAGAACGCGCCAAAGCCTAATTGACCCGGGACGGGGGGCCAAAGCCTCCCGTTTCGTTTATCATGTGGCCGCTGTGCCGGTTCATGATGAACCCCCCATTTTTTATTAACGGCATACGAGAACAGGACGATTAAACATGTCTAAGAAAATTTTCGACTTCGTAAAACCCGGCGTGATCACTGGTGATGACGTTCAGAAAGTGTTCGCCATCGCTAAAGAGAACGGCTTCGCTCTGCCTGCCGTGAACTGCGTGGGTACCGACTCCGTCAACGCCGTGCTGGAAGCTGCCGCCAAGGTCAAAGCCCCGGTCATCGTTCAGTTCTCCAACGGTGGTGCCGTGTTCACCGCCGGCAAGGGTCTGAAGCTGGAAGGCCAGCAGGCTGCCATCATCGGTGCCATCTCCGGTGCCAAGCACGTGCACGCCGTTGCCGAAGCTTACGGTGTACCTGTCATCCTGCACACCGACCACGCCGCCAAGAAGCTGCTGCCGTGGATCGACGGTCTGCTGGAAGCGGGCGAGAAGCACTTCGCCGAAACCGGCAAGCCGCTGTTCTCCTCCCACATGCTGGATCTGTCCGAAGAGTCTCTGGAAGAGAACATCGACATCTGCTGCGAGTACCTGACCCGCATGGCCAAGATGAACATGACTCTGGAGCTGGAACTGGGTTGCACCGGTGGCGAAGAAGACGGTGTGGACAACAGCCACATGGATCAATCCGCCCTGTACACCCAGCCGGAAGACGTGGCTTACGCCTACGAGCGTCTGTCCAAGATCAGCCCGCGTTTCACCATCGCTGCCTCCTTCGGCAACGTGCACGGTGTTTACAAGCCGGGTAACGTCAAGCTGACCCCGTCCATCCTGGACGCTTCCCAGAAGTTCGTTTCCGAGAAGTTCGGTCTGCCTGCCAAGTCCCTGGACTTCGTGTTCCACGGTGGTTCAGGTTCCACCCTGGAAGAGATCCGCGAATCCATCTCCTACGGCGTCGTGAAGATGAACATCGACACCGACACCCAGTGGGCTACCTGGGAAGGTCTGTTGAACTTCTACAAGACCAACGAAGCCTACCTGCAAGGCCAGCTGGGCAACCCGGAAGGCGCTGACAAGCCGAACAAGAAGTTCTACGATCCGCGCGTATGGCTGCGTGCCGGTCAGACTTCCATGATCGCCCGTCTGGAGAAAGCCTTCTCCGACCTGAACGCCATCAACGTACTGTAATTCGTTACCGTATCTTGATTGCTGAAGAGGCGCCCTCTGGGGCGCCTCTTTCATTTTGGGCCCTCGGCTGGCCTCTCAAAAGGTGTCCTTCGGGACACCTTTTGCATTTCTGTGATCCTGACAGGCTGGATTGGTGACCCTGGGCTGGGTATTATCGATGACACTGCGTTTAATTTAGTAAACAAGTGCAACCAAGGCAGGACGCTGAGCATGCAGACAGGAAGACACAACGGACACCAGGAGCACGTGGCCTCCTATTACGCGGCCACCCGCAACGATCATCGGCAATGGCCCGAGCTCAGCGGTGAGCTGGATGCCGACGTCTGCATCATAGGCGGCGGCTTCACCGGCCTCAATACCGCCATCAACCTGGCCGAGGCGGGTTACAAGGTGGTCTTGCTTGAGGCCAATCGCATCGGCTGGGGCGCCTCCGGCCGCAACGGCGGCCAGCTCATTCGCGGCATGGGTCACGACACCAGCCAGTTTGCCCGCTGGATTGGCGAGCAAGGGGTGCGCGAGCTGGATCTGATGGGGCTGGAGGCGGTGCAGCTGGTGCGCGAGCGGGTCGCGCGGTTCAACATCGACTGCGACCTGACCTGGGGCTACTGCGATCTCGCCACCAAGGCGCGCCACCTCAAGGGATTTGAGGAGGATGCCGAGCACTTGGCCAGCCTGGGCTACCGGCACGAGGTCAGGCTGGTGCCCAGGAGCGAGATCAAGTCGGTGGTGGGGTCGGATCGCTATATCGGCGGCATGATCGACATGGGCTCAGGCCACCTGCATCCTCTCAACCTGGCCCTGGGTGAGGCGCGCGCGGCGGCCAGCCTGGGCGTCGCCCTGTTCGAGCACGCCAGGGTGACCCACATCGAGTATGGCGATCGGGTCGAGGTGACCACGGCCCACGGCCGTTGCCGCGCCAGCTACCTGGTGATCGGCTGCAACGCCTACCTCAATGAGCTCAATCCCGAGCTCGGGGGCAAGGTGCTGCCGGCGGGCTCCTATATCCTCGCCACCCAGGTGCTGGAGAAGCGGCTGCGCCAGCGGCTGCTGCCGCAAAACATGGCGGTATGCGATCAGAACGTGGCGCTCGACTACTACCGACTATCGGCCGATGGTCGCCTGCTGTTTGGCGGGGCCTGCAACTATTCCGGCCGTGACCCCCACGATATAAAGGCGTTTATGCTGCCCAAGTTGCTGCGGGTCTTCCCGGAGCTGGCGGGCACTGCCATCGAGTTCCAGTGGGGGGGCATGATAGGCATAGGCGCCAACCGGCTGCCGCAGATCGGGCGCCTCAAGGAGCATCCCAATGTGTTCTATGCCCAGGCTTACTCGGGGCACGGCCTCAATGCCACCCACATGGCGGCCAGGCTGGTGGCCGAGGCGATCAGGGGGGAGAGCCGGGGCTTCGATCTCTTCAGTAGCGTTCCCCACATGACCTTCCCCGGCGGGCCTGCCCTGCGCTCACCCTTGCTGGCGCTCGGTATGCTGTGGCACAGAATGAAGGATCTGCTCTAAGGGGGAGGGCTGGCGGCAGGGAGGAGAGCGCCTATCCCTGCTGCGCCGGTTCTGCCAGTTGCCAGCCCTGCTCCGTCTTCATCATCCAGACCTGGCTCTCCTGCGACAGTGCCTGGCCTGCCTCGAACTCGCCGTATTTGCGCTCCAGCTCCATCAGGGCCATCTCCTGCTGAAAGGGGCCGACCCGGTCGTAGACCAGATCCTCGTCGTGCAGCACCTGCAACTGATCCAGCCCCTGCTTGAAGTGGAGCCGGTAGCTCACCCTGACCAGATAGACCCCCTCCATCCGCTCCTCCTTGCCGAGAATGGCGAAGTCGCTGATCTCGAACAGGGCGGGATCCGTGTCGGCCTGCAGCCTGGCGATGACCTGGCTCTGGATCGCCTCTTCACCAGGACCTGAGTTGCAGCCATAGAGCCAGCAGGCCAGCAGGGGGATGAACCACTTTTTCATCAAAACTCCGGATGATGCGAGACGGGAAAGGGCAAATTCTGCCATGGCGCCTGTCATATACAAGGGATGGCCAGAAAAATCAGCGGGCAGAGGAGAGGGCGGCCCGCGCGGCAAGGCGGGCCGCCATGGTTCAGCGCAGCTTGTCCAGCTGGCCGAGGAACTCGGCAGGGCCCATAAAGCCGGTCACCCGCTGGCCGCTCACCTCGTTGCCATCGCGATCGAAGAAGATCAGGGTCGGCAGCCCCAGCACGTTCAGGCCGTTGAGCAGATCCACATCGGCATCGTCGTTGGCGGTGACGTCCGCCTGCAGCAGCACCATGTCATTGAAGCGCGCCCGCACGGCGGGATCGCTGAAGGTCTTGTGCTCGAACTCCTTGCAGGCCACGCACCAGTCGGCGTAGAGGTCCAGCAGCACCGGCTTGCCGCGGGCGGCCTCGAGTCGGGTCTTGAGGTCATCCAGGGTCTTGATGCGGACAAACCGGGGAGCCTGGGTTTCGGTACTGGCCTTGACGCCAGGCTCGGGCAGCAGCAGATCCTTGCCCATCACCACCAGGCCCATCATCGCCAGCAGCAGCACGAAGCCGCCGAGACTCTTGCCCACCGAGTGGGGGCGATGCTGGTTGTGGTGATAGAGATAGCCGCACAGCACCAGCCCCCAGCCGAGCCAGAGCAGGGTGGCGACCTGGTCGCTCAAGAGCCGTGACAGCAGCAGTATGGGCACCGCCAGCAGCGCAAAGCCAAACAGCTGCTTGATCACATCCATCCAGGCGCCCGCCTTGGGCAGCAGCTTGCCCCCCGAGGTGCCGAGCAGCAGCAGCGGCAGCCCCATGCCCAGCGACAGGGCATAGAGGGCCGCACCGCCGAGCCAGAGATCGCCGCTCTGGGCCACGTAGATAAGCGCGCCGGAGAGCGGCGCCGTGGTGCAGGGGGAGCAGACCAGGCCGGAGATCATCCCCATGATGGTGACCCCGACCACTGAGCCGCCCTGCTGGCGGTTGGAGAGGCCGGAGAGCCGGGTTTGCAGGCTGCTCGGCAGTTGCAGGCTGTAGAGCCCGAACATGGAGAGCGCCAGCAGCACGAACATCACCGAGAGGCCGATCAGCACATAGGGGTGCTGCAGCGCCGCCTGGAACTTCAGCCCCGCCGAGGCGACCACCAGCCCGAGCAGGGTGTAGGTGACCGCCATCCCCTGCACATAGACGAAGGAGAGCAGGAAGGCGCGGCGGGTGGAGAGGTGCTGACCCGCCCCGGCGATGATGCCGGTCAAAATGGGGTACATGGGGAAGACGCAGGGGGTGAAGGCAAGCCCCAGTCCCAGCGCAAAGAAGGCGGCGATGCTGAGCCAGAAGCCCTGGCTGCCGAGGGCGGCCGCCAGCCTGTCCTGCTGGCTGCTGGCCGGCGCCTCGATGGCGTCTGCGGAGCCTGTCTGCCCGGCGTCGCCGGTGGCCGCGAGGGGCTGCACCGGGATCCGCTTGTCGGTGGGGGGATAGCAGAGGCCGTCGGTGCAACCCTGATAGCTTATCCTGAGGCTGGCGGCGTCCCCCACCTGGGTCAGGGTGACGGGGATCTGTAGCTCCTGATAGAAGACCCGGGTCTTGCCGAAGAAGTCATCCTCATGCTCGGTGCCTGCGGGCAGCACTGGGGGCTCGAAGGCGAGGTTGTCCCCCTTGACGCTGATGCTGTGGCGATAGAGGTAGTAGCTGTCGGCGAGGCGCAGGGTCAGCAGCAGCTTGTTGCCCTGCTGTTCGCTCTCGAGGACGAAGGCCTCGTCGACTTTCAGAAACTTGGGCTGGGCGCTGGCCTGGATGCCGAGGCTGCTTAGCAGATCCTGACTGCTGGCCTGGGCGGGGGCCGCGAGCAGGCTCAGCAGGAGCAGCAGGGGGGAGAGCAGGGATCGCAGTGTCATGAGGTCTCCTGTGTCAACCAGTCGAGGTAGGCTTGATGGCCCTGGCTGGCGGGGATCGCCAGGATCTCCGGCACCTGGTAGGGGTGGTGAGCCAGGATGCACCGCTCGAGCTCGGCAAAGAGCGGCTGGCGGGATTTGATGATGAGCTGGATCTCCCGTGCCCGCTCTATCTTCCCCTGCCAGCGATAGACGGAGGTGAGCCCTGGCAGCTGATTGATGCAGGCGGCGAGGCGCTGGTCGAGCAGTTGCTCGCAGAGGAGGTCGGCACTGGCTTCATCCGGGCAGGTGCAGAGCACCAGAATGGCGTCGGTCATGGGGTTGGCGGTCTCGTCAACGGGGGCGCAAAGGCCCTCTGGAACAGCGCTTACTATACCGGGCAAAGGGGCAAATAGCACCCGGCCCGCGCCCGGCTGGCGGCGCTCTCAATTAGTCATGCGCCCGAGATAGACGCTGTGAAAAGGACAGGGCAGAATGAGCGGGCTTGTTCCCACTCTACGTAAGGAAATGTATGACCCAACAGAATGAGCAGCAGAGAAACCGCATGTTGAGCCTGTTGCGTGAAGGCGAGCGCCGCATGTTGGTGCAACTGGCCGGTCTGCTGCGTACCAGTGTCGATGAAATCAATGCGGAGCTGGAGAAAGAGGAGTTGCTGTCTGCCCTGGAGCAACCCATCACGGTGGAGTACCTCAACGGCGTGGTGCAACATCATCTGTTCGAGCGTCTGCACAAGGGGGACATGGTCGCGGCCCAGCGCATGTTGAACCAGTATCAGAGCGACCTCGAGGCCATGCTGCACCAGGAGGTGAAGCAGGAAGAGGCACCGGCAGAAGAGGCCAGGGCACAAGCCTGATCCCGACGAGGCTCTCCCTCCTCCAGCACCATCATGCCAGTCGCATGATGGTGCCTCGTTTTATCCCTTCTCTTGTCAACCCGTGACCCGCTGTGCCCCCTGGCCCGGGATGGGGAACACCTTGTCATAGCTCCAGTTGTAGACGAAGGCATAGACCAGGTAGAACAGCACGAAGCCCAGATCCAGCACCAGCGCCTCCAGCAGGCCGATGTCGAGCCACCAGGACATTACCGGCAGGGCGACGATCAGCAAGCCTCCCTCGAAACCGAAGGTATGCAGCACCCGTTGCCACAGGGTCTTGTGGGTATGGCCCTGCAGGCGCAGCAGCAGCCTGTCCACCCCGATGTTGTAGACATAGTTCCAGACGGTGGCGACCACCGAGAAGAACAGGGCCAGCGGGCCCATGTGGTTGAGACCGACGCCGGTGACCCAGCTTGCCAGGGGGGCAGCGATCAGCAGGCCAATCAATTCGAAGCCGATGGCGTGGCGCAGGCGATCACGGGTATTACGCATGGTCTGTCTCTCTATTTCTCTTTCCGGGTGGGTATGGCGGCCAATTTATCGCTATTTTTCGATAGGTTCACGTTGGTATCCATCGCTAAAATAGATAGATCTCGGTGTAATAACAGAGCTGGAGCAGACGAATGACCCCTTCACTGGAACAATTCAAGGCGTTGCTGGCAGCGGCCGAGACGGGATCTTTCTCGGCGGCGGCGCGCCGCCTGGGCAAGGCGCAGTCGGTGGTGAGCACCGCCATCGCCAACCTGGAGATAGATCTCGGCCTGGAGCTGTTCGATCGCAGCGGCCGCTACCCGGTACTGACCGAGGCGGGGGCCCGCATCAGCCAGGAGGCGGGAGTGCTGCTGGCCCAGAGCGAGCGGCTGCAAGCCATCGCCGGGGAGCTGGCCAGCGGCATAGAGTCGCGCCTCACCCTGGCCATCGACGATGACTCCCACCTGCCCTGGCTCGGTGCCCTGCTGGAGGAGTTCGCCGGCCGCTATCCGACTGTGGAGCTGGAGCTGCTGTTCCCGCTGATGGAGGATGTGACCGAGCTGCTCAAGAGCGGGCGGGCCCAGCTCGGCATCAGCTACCAGAAGGCGCACCCGGAGCGGGAGCTGGTCTCCCGCTCCCTGGGGAGCGTCGCCATGCCCCTGGTGGTCTCCCCGGATCACCCCCTGGCCCACAAGACGCCGCTGCACGAGAGCGACCTGCAGGGGGCCCGCCAGCTGATGGTGACGGGACGGCGGGAGGGCACGGAGCGCCATCGCTTTCGCCTCTCGTCCCAAGTGTGGTGGGTCGAGGGGGATCTCGGGATCCTGGAGCTGGTCAAGCTGGGGCTGGGGTGGTCTGCGGTACCCGAGTTTCTGCTGCACCGGCCGCTGGCGCGGGGGGAGCTGGTGGTACTCAAGCCGGATTTCCTTCCCCTGGCCGAGCTGGAGCTGGAGTTGCAGTGGTATCGCGCCCGCCCGCTCGGGCAGGCGGGGCGCTGGCTGAAGGAGGCCCTGCTGGCGCGGGTGCCTCGTTAGCTGACCTTAGTCGGTCAGGGAGTAGGGCAGGGGTTGCAGGGCGAGGCGGGAGCCTTCCTCCTGCTTGAGGCGGAAGCTGGCATCGGCCTCGGTGTCCTTGGGCAGCACGGCGGTGAGCCACACCTGGCCATCCTGCTGCCAGGCGTTCAGCACCATGCCGCTGCGCCGCCAGTTGTCACCGAGCTGGATCTCCAGGGTATCGCCGCTGGCAACGGGGACACTGGCCTGCCCGGCCAGCACGAAGAGGGCGCGGTTGTTGGCGCCGCGATACTTGGCGCGGGCCACTATCTCCTGCCCCATGTAGCAGCCCTTGGTGAAGCTGATGCCGTCCAGGGCCTGCAGGTTCAGCATCTGGGGAATGTACTCACCCTGGTGGACCGCCTCCAGGTGCGGGATGCCCGCCTTGATATCCAGACCCCACCAGAGTGATTCCTGTCCGACGGGCAAGCCGATATCGAGCGGTTGTTCGCTCACCAGCAACCAGCGATCGGCTTCCACCCTGACCGCCATGCCGCCCTCGACAAGGCCGGTGTCCTGAAGGCCGTATTGCGCCGCGATCCAGGCATCCGTGCCCTGACCGGCCAGGCCGACTGCCTGGCCCTGGAACTCGCCGATCTCCACCTTGGCGAACACCGCAAACTTCTTGAGTTCGGGCAGCTGGCGCGCCAGCACCGACGGCTTGGTCAGCAGCAGCAGGCTCTCATCGAGGCAGAGCAGGCGAAAATCGCTCCACAGCTTGCCCTTGGGGTCGCAGTGGCCGCCGAGGGTGCTCTGGCCCGGTTGCAGGGCGTTGACGTCACAGGTGACCTGGCCTTGCAGATATTTCACGCGATCGTTGCCGGTGAGGCGGGTGATGGCCAGATTGGTCAGGGGAAACAGGGTCGGCTCGGCAGGAAGAACAGGGGTCGGCAGGCTCACGATGGTATTCCAGAGACAGAAAGTATGTGACCTGCATGGTAAAGACGTAAGGAATGTTTGTCAGCCGGAAAATCCAGCTGCTACCATCCCCGGGTCTTTGTAAGGAGAGTTCCATGTTGAGCCCAATTGAAAAGTCCCGCCTGAAGTGGGCCTGCCGTCGCGGCATGCTCGAGCTGGATGTGATCTTTATGCCCTTTTTCGAGCACGAGTTCGACTCCCTGAGCGAAGCACAGCAGCAGACCTTCATCCGCCTGCTGGCGTGCGAGGATCCCGAGCTGTTCCGCTGGAGCATGGGCCACGGTGTGCCGAGCGACCCCGATTTCGCCGCCATGATCCCCCTGATCCTGGAGCGCAATCAGGCTCGTCATGATCGCCTGAGCTGATCCCCGATGCGGGTCCTGATGCCCGTCATTCCCTCCCGGCGGCAGCGCCTGCTGCTGCTTGCCCTGTTTTTGTTGTTGCTCTGGCCGGTTGCTGCTCTGATCCATGGCTGGCAATGGGGGCTGTTTCTCCCCTGCTGGTTGCTGGGGCTCTGGCTGGCCTTGCGCCCCGTCATGCAGGGGGGCGAGGCGCTTTGCTGGGACGGAGAGTGGCTGGAGTGGCAAGGCCGACGCCATCGACTGGATGACCGCAGCCGTATCCTGCCCGGGGTGCTCTGGCTGAGGCTGGTGACAGAAGAGGGCGCCGAGCGCCACCTCTGGCTATTCTCCGACGCCCTGGCACCCGAACACTACCGCGCCCTGGCCCGCGCCATTCACCTCGCCGTTCCTCGCTGACCCCATCTTGCCCCCCAATAAATGACCCCGCCGAAGCGGGGTCATGGTGGGAAAGCCTGGGGATCACTCCCGATCCGGCGTCAGCACTGTCGGCTTGGGGTTCGGCTGCCTGTCCTGGTAGTCTGGGGGCAGGCTGTACAATCCGCAGCACGTCTCTGGCTTGTGCCGGATCACTCTCGGTCCGGTGTCAGTACCGTCGGCTTGGGGTTCTGCTGCATGTCCGGGTCGTCCGGGGGCAGGCAGTGCAGTCCGCAGCACGCCTATGGCTTGTGCCGGATCACTCCCGATCCGGCGTCAGCACTGTCGGCTTGGGGTTCTGCTGCATGTCCGGGTAGTCGAGGTTGTAGTGCAGTCCGCGGGACTCCTTGCGCTCCAGGGCACAGTTGACGATAAGCTCGGCCACCTGCAACAGGTTGCGCAGCTCCAGCAGGTTGTTGGAGACGCGGAAGTTCGCATAGTACTCCTGCACCTCCTGCTTGAGCAGGTCGATGCGGCGCTTGGCGCGGGCCAGGCGCTTGTTGGTGCGCACTATCCCCACGTAATCCCACATCATCAGCCGCAGCTCGTGCCAGTTGTGCTGGATCACCACCTGTTCGTCCGAGTCATCCACCTGGCTCTCGTCCCAGGCGGGCAGGCTCGGCGGCTCCACGCTCATGGGCAGCTTGGCCAGGATGTCGGCCCCCGCCTGATGGGCATAGACCACGCATTCGAGCAGGGAGTTGGACGCCATGCGGTTGGCGCCGTGCAGCCCGGTATAGGTCACCTCGCCGATGGCGTAGAGACCCGGGATGTCGGTCTGGCCGTTGTTGTCGATCATCACGCCGCCACAGGTGTAGTGGGCCGCCGGCACTATGGGCATGGCCTCCTTGGTGATGTCGATGCCGACCGCGAGGCAGCGCTCATAAATGGTCGGGAAGTGCTTGATGATGAAATCCGCCGGCTTGTGGCTGATGTCCAGATACATGCAGTCGGCGCCGAGGCGTTTCATCTCGTGGTCGATGGCGCGGGCGACTATGTCCCGCGGCGCCAGCTCGGCCCGCTCGTCGAAGTCAGGCATAAAGCGGCTGCCGTCGGGACGGCGCAGATAGGCCCCTTCCCCGCGCAGGGCTTCGGTCAGCA
The DNA here is from genome assembly GCF_041403065.1 of Aeromonas sp. S16(2024). Classification (NCBI taxonomy): domain Bacteria; kingdom Pseudomonadati; phylum Pseudomonadota; class Gammaproteobacteria; order Aeromonadales; family Aeromonadaceae; genus Aeromonas; species Aeromonas sp. S16(2024). The sequence continues at coordinate 96,763 of NZ_JBGLQX010000013.1, forward strand.
GGAAGTTGGGATCATCGGGGTGGAACAGGCTGGTGGGGTGGAACTGGTTGAACTCCAGGTTTGCCACCCTGCAGCCGGCGCGCCACGCCATGGCGATACCGTCACCCGAACTCACGTCCGGGTTGGAGGTGTATTGATACACCTTGGAGGCGCCGCCGGTGGCCAGCGCCACGAAACGGGCGCGGATCACCTCGACCTGCTCGACGTTGCGGTTCCAGACGTAGGCGCCGAGCACCCTGTTGCCCGGCAGGTCCAGCTTGCGGGTGGTGATGAGATCGACCGCGTTGAAGCGCTCCATCAGGCGGATGTTGGGGTGGGCGCGGACCTGATCGATCAGGGTGAGCTGTACCGCCTTGCCGGTGGCGTCCGCCGCGTGGAAGATGCGGCGATGGCTGTGACCCCCTTCCCGGGTCAGGTGATAGTGGGATTCCCCCTCGGCATCCTCTTCCTGATCGAAGGGCACGCCCTGCTGGATCAGCCATTGGATGGAGTCGCGGGCGTGGCGGGCGGTGAACTCCACCACGGCCGGGTCACACAACCCGGCGCCAGCGTTGAGCGTGTCGCTCACATGGGATTCGATGCTGTCGGTCTCGTCGAACACGGCAGCGATGCCTCCTTGCGCATAGAGAGTGGCCCCTTCACTGATGGGCCCCTTGCTCAGAACCAGGACTTTGGCCTGGTCTGCCAATCGCAACGCGAGGGACAGACCGGCGGCACCGCTGCCAATGATCAGTACGTCGCAAAGGTATTCAACACTTGCTTTCATAAGTATCATTGGCCTGGATTAAGAACTGGCCCCATGGTAGCCCAAGGGGGGTTGTGATGCAGCCCGCATCACATTTTTTTCAATGCAAGCGAACTTTCTCTGATTCTCCCTGTCTGAACTTGTGCGCTTAGAAGGGGCCGGAAAAGAAGAACGATAACCTGATGGGGGTTTTACGGCTCTGATGAGCGACCAGAATCTACTGGACGAACAGCTGGTTGAACGGGTCCAGCGTGGCGATAAAAATGCATTCAACCTGTTGGTAAAAAAATACCAGCATAAGGTGGTCAACCTGGTGGCCAGGTATGTCAACAATCCGGGCGATGTGCCGGATGTGGCGCAGGAGGCCTTTATCAAGGCTTACCGTGCGTTGCCGACATTCCGTGGCGAGAGCGCGTTTTACACCTGGTTGTATCGGATCGCCGTCAACACGGCCAAAAATTACCTGACCTCACAGGGGCGCAGACCGCCCAGCAGTGATGTCGAAGCGGACGAGGCTGAATATTATGGTGGTGGTGAAGCCCTGCAAGAAGTGGCCACCCCGGAAAACCTGGCGCTGACCGACGAGATCAAGCGCACTGTGTTTGCCGCCATAGAAGCCTTGCCAGAAGACTTGAGAACAGCGATCACCCTTCGTGAAATGGAAGGGCTGAGCTACGAAGAGATTGCGGAGATCATGGATTGCCCTGTGGGTACGGTGAGATCCCGTATCTTTCGGGCGAGGGAAGCAATCGATAAAAAGCTGCAACCTCTGATCGAGAATTAAACTGGGGAAAGACAGGCAAACTTATGGCAAATAAAGAGCAACTTTCAGCCCTGATGGATGGTGACCTCAGCGACATGGAGGTTCTGAACGAGCTGGGAACGGATCCCGCTCTGCAAGATACCTGGGCTCGTTACCATCTGATCGGTGATGCCATGCGGGGAGACCTGCCGGTCAATCTGCAACTGGATCTCAGTGACAGCATCATGCTGGCACTGGAAGACGAACCCGTCATACTGGCGCCCAAGCCGGTGCAACCCGTTGCCCCCCAGGTGAAGCCTGCCGGCAAGGTGATACCTCTGGTCCGTCGCTTTGGCCAGCAGATGGGGCAGTACGCCATTGCGGCCTCTGTGGCTGCCGCCGTCATCTTCGGGGTGCAGCAGTATCAGGGCAACGACGGCATGCCGGCCAACCCTGTGCTCAACACCATACCGGTCGGTGGCAGTGCGACGCCAGTGAGCGTGCACTATCCCCAGGAGGGCAACCGTGCCACTCCTCGCCAGCAAGGCTTGAACGAGCAACAGATGCAGGAGCAGCGCGAGCGTATCAACGCCTTCCTGCGAGACCATCAATTGCAACAGCGTCTGCTGCAAGACAAGCAGATTCAGGAATAACGCATCTTTAGGGATCAGACCGTGCGCCAGTCCAGCCTCATTCTGCTGGCCTCTCTCCTGCTGATTTGTGCCAAGGCCTCGGCCGACGATTTGTCGGCCGAGGCCTTGTTGCAGCAGATGCAGAGTGCCGTTTCGCAACAAAACTTTGAGTTGTCCATGGTCAAGGCCCGTCAGGGACGCCTCGAGCCCATTCGCTTCAGTCACGGAGTGATCGATGGCAAGGAGGTCGCTCATCTGAGTTATCTCGACGGCAAGGCGGTGGAGTATCTGCAACGCCAGAACGAATACACCTTCTTTGAAAACACTCACGAACCTTACACCCTCAAGGGGGCGCGTTTCCCGGGCGTCTGGTCGAGCCTGGTGAAGATGCCGCTGCCCCGGGTGCTGGAGAGCTATGATCCCGTGCTGGCCGGTCGCAGCCGGGTGGCCGGCCTGGTGGCCCAGGTCGTGAGACTGGTGCCCAAGGAGGCGGACAAGTACGGCTTTGTGCTCTGGGTCGACGAGCAGAGTCATCTGCTGCTGCGGGTGGACATGGTGGACAGGGAGGGCAATTTGGTCGAGCAGGTGCTGGGAGTGGATCTGGACAGGCAGCCGGCGCCCGCGCCCTGGCTTGTCACCCTGGCCCGCAGCAAGCTGCCCGATGCGCTGGCATTGGAAGACGCCTATCCCGCCCCCCAGCAGGCCCTGAACTGGCACCTGACCTGGTTGCCGGGTGGATTCAAGGTGCTCTCTCAGGACAGGCACCAGCTGGTCAGCACCAGCCTGCCGGTGGACTACATGATGCTGTCGGACGGTGTGGTGGATCTCTCCGTCTACGTCTCCCGGGTCGATCCCAAGCAGGCGGTGCGCCAGCAGTTGATCCGCCAGGGCGCCACCTCGCTGGTGAGCTTCGTCAACGAGGTCGGGGTGGAGATCACCGTGGTTGGGGAAGTCCCTACCGAGACGGCCAAGCGCATCGCCGAGTCGGTGCAGCCGCTGGCCCGCAACGAGGCGGTACAGTGAGGCGGCATGCTGCCACTTGCCGAACCGGGACGACCGTGCTGAGATCGGGTAAATCCATAGCCGTTCGTCTGGAGTCATCTTGTGAGTAACATGAGCGAAGAGCTGGCAACAGTGGTGGCCGTCGAGGGGGCCTATGCCTGGGTGGAGTGCGAACGGCGCTCCGCCTGCAGCGGCTGCCATCAGCAGTCCAACTGCGGTACCGGGACTGTCGCCAAGGCCTTTCCCCTGAAGTCGCAGCGACTGCGGGTGGCACTGACCGCCGAGGTCATGGTCGGTCAGCAGATCCGGCTCGGCATTCCCCAGGCGAGCATACTGCGGGGCGCGGCCCTGGTCTATGTGCTGCCGCTGTTCTGCCTGCTGCTCGGTGCCCTGCTCGGTCAGCTCTGGCTGGCGCCGCTGCTGTCGGCGGGGGAGGGCGTCACCATCCTCAGCTGCCTGCTGGGGGGCACAGTCGGATTTTTACTGGTTCGTTACTTTTCTGCCCGGCTCGAGCAAGGGGAATATGGTCCCCGCATGCTCGGTGTGGTGCTCAATACCCGCCAGCTCTCCTGAGCGGAGCAACCCTTTTCTGGCCCCGTCGCTGCCGTTTTGGTGCCGAAGGCCCGTCAGACAAGGCGCTATTTCTGGTGCCCGCCGACTAAAGATTGGCCGTCGACCGGGTTATCCAGTAAAATCCTGCCCTCATATCCGACCCTAACTTAATTTTGAGTGATTCTTGCTCGATGAAACACATTCGTAACTTTTCGATTATTGCGCACATCGACCACGGTAAATCGACCCTGTCGGACCGTCTGATCCAGACTTGCGGCGGCCTGTCCTCCCGCGAGATGCAGGCTCAGGTGCTTGACTCCATGGACCTGGAGCGCGAGCGCGGCATTACCATCAAAGCACAGAGTGTGACCCTGAACTACCAGGCACAAGACGGTAACACCTATCAGCTGAACTTTATCGACACCCCGGGCCACGTGGATTTCTCCTACGAGGTTTCTCGCTCCCTGGCTGCCTGTGAAGGGGCTCTGCTGGTGGTGGATGCCGGTCAGGGGGTTGAGGCACAGACTCTGGCCAACTGCTACACCGCCATGGAGATGGAGCTGGAGGTGGTGCCCATCCTGAACAAGATCGATCTGCCTGCCGCAGAACCCGAGCGGGTTGCGGAAGAGATCGAGGACATCGTCGGCATAGACGCGGTGGATGCGGTGCGTTGCTCCGCCAAGACAGGTCTGGGTGTCGATCTGGTGCTGGAAGAGATAGTGGCCCGCATCCCGGCACCGGAAGGTGATCCGGATGCCCCGCTGCAGGCGCTGATCATCGACTCCTGGTTCGACTCCTACCTGGGCGTCGTCTCCCTGGTGCGGATCAAGAACGGTTCGCTCAAGAAGAACGACAAGATCAAGGTGATGAGCACCGGTCAGGTGTGGGGCGTGGATCGCATCGGTATCTTTACGCCGAAGCAAGTGGACACCATGGGCCTGGGTTGTGGCGAGGTAGGTTGGGTCGTCTGCGGCATCAAGGATATCCACGGCGCCCCTGTGGGCGATACCCTGACGCAAGCCAAGAACGGTGCCGACAAGGCGCTGGCCGGCTTCAAGAAGGTGAAACCGCAGGTCTATGCGGGCCTGTTCCCCATCTCCAGCGATGACTACGAGTCGTTCCGTGACGCCCTCGACAAGCTCTCCCTGAACGATGCCTCCCTGTTCTTCGAGCCGGAAAGCTCCACCGCACTGGGCTTCGGCTTCCGTTGTGGCTTCCTCGGCATGCTGCACATGGAGATCATCCAGGAGCGTCTGGAGCGGGAATACGATCTGGATCTCATCACCACGGCACCGACCGTAGTGTATGAAATCGAGCTGAACAACGGCGAGACCATCCACATCGACAGCCCGGCTGCCATGCCTCCGGTCAACAATATCAAAGAGATGCGCGAGCCCATCGCCGAGTGCAACATACTGTTGCCGCAGGAGTACATGGGCAACGTGATCACCCTCTGTATCGAGAAGCGTGGTGTGCAGACCAACATGGTCTATCACGGCAAGCAGGTGGCGCTGACCTACGAGATCCCGATGGCGGAAGTGGTGCTCGATTTCTTCGATCGCCTCAAGTCCACCAGTCGCGGCTACGCCTCCCTGGATTACGGCTTCAAGCGCTTCGAGACCTCCGAGATGGTGCGTCTGGACATCATGATCAACGGTGAGCGTGTCGATGCCCTGGCCATCATCACCCACAAGGAGAACGCCCAGTATCGCGGTCGCCAGGTGGTGGAGAAGATGCGTGAGCTGATCCCGCGCCAGATGTTCGACATCGCCATTCAGGCGTCCATCGGCAACCAGATCATCGCCCGCAGCACGGTCAAGGCCCTGCGCAAGGACGTAACCGCCAAGTGCTACGGCGGTGACGTGAGCCGTAAGAAAAAGCTGCTGAACAAGCAGAAAGAAGGCAAGAAGCGGATGAAGTCCCTAGGCCGTGTCGACGTGCCGCAAGAGGCCTTCCTCGCCATTCTCCACGTCGGAAAGGATTAATAGATGGCAAGCACCTTTTCCCTGATCCTGGCCATAGTCACTCTGCTGACCGGCATCATCTGGACAGTCGACAAGCTGGTCTGGTCCAAGCAACGGGCGGCCAAGATTGCGGCCGCCCGTGCCAACGCCGGCCCGAACATCGACGAGAAGACGCTGGCCAAGGTGGCTCCCATGCCGGTCTGGATCGAGCAGACCGGCGGTGTCTTCCCGGTCATTGCGCTGGTGCTGATCCTGCGTTCCTTCATCTTCGAGCCGTTCCAGATCCCCTCTGGTTCCATGATGCCCACCCTGCTGGTGGGCGACTTCATCCTGGTGGAGAAGTTCGCCTACGGCCTGCGTGATCCCGTGACCAACACCAAGTTCCTCGAGACGGGTTCTCCCGAGCGTGGCGACGTGGTGGTGTTCAAGTATCCGCTGGATACCCGGGTGGACTACATCAAGCGGGTGGTCGGCATGCCCGGCGATCGGGTGATCTATCGCAACAAGGAGCTGATGATCCGGCCCAAGTGCGAGGAGCAGGAAGGGAAAACGTGCCCGGGATTCAAGAAGCTCGACGTCAAGTTCGAGCAACGGGGGGAGTTCAGCCAGATGGGGATCCCGCTGGATCGCTACACCGAGCAGCTGGGCACAGTTTCTCACGAGACCCTACGCAACCCCCTGATGCCGGACCTGGTGGATCGCTACTATCGCCAGCCCGGTACCTACCCGGATGAGTGGGTGGTGCCGGAAGGCCACTATTTCGTGATGGGTGACAACCGCGACAACAGTACCGACAGTCGTTTCTGGGGCTTCGTGCCCGAGCAGAACCTGGTGGGCAAGGCGGTTGCCATCTGGATCAGTTTCGAATTTGAGCGCGAGGAAGGATCCAGCTTGCCAAGCTGGGTGCCGACCGGTGTGCGCTTCAACCGCATTGGCGGAATCAAGTAAATGAATATCAAGATGAACAGACTGCAGTCCCGTCTCGGGCATGTCTTTCAGGATCAAGAGCTGCTGACCCGGGCGCTGACCCACCGCAGCGCCGGTTCCCGTCACAACGAGCGACTGGAATTTCTGGGGGACTCCATCCTGAGTCTGGTGATTGCCGATGACCTCTTCCACCGCTTCCCGCAAGCGGCGGAAGGGGATCTCAGCCGGATGCGCGCCACCCTGGTGCGGGAGAAGACGCTAGCCGAACTCGGCCGGGAGTTCGACCTCGGGGATCACCTGATCCTGGGGCCCGGCGAGCTGAAAAGCGGCGGGTTCCGTCGCGAGTCTATCCTGGCCGACACTGTCGAGGCGGTGATCGGCGCCGTCTATCTGGATACCGATCTGGAGCGGGTGCGGACTTTGTTGCTCGGCTGGTACGCCAGCCGCCTGGACGAGATCAAACCAGGCATAGAGCAGAAGGATCCCAAGACCCGGCTGCAGGAAATTTTGCAGGGAAGCCGCAAATCCCTGCCGACCTACACAGTGACCAACGTCAAGGGCGAAGCCCACAACCAGGAGTTCACCGTCCAGTGTGACGTGGATGGCCTGGATGGTCCGCTGGTCGGGGTCGGCACCAGCCGCCGCAAGGCCGAACAGGCCGCGGCGCAGCAAGCACTGGAAAGACTGTCATGACTGCTATTGATGCAAGAGGCCGCGGTCTTTCAACACAACAGGCACTGGAAAAACTGTCATGACGGATACAGATACTACCTATTGTGGCTTTGTTGCCATAGTAGGCCGCCCCAACGTGGGCAAGTCGACCCTGCTCAACAAGCTGCTTGGCCAGAAGGTCAGCATCACCTCAAAGAAACCCCAGACCACCCGTCACCGGATCCTGGGGATCGACACCGAGGATAACCATCAGACCATCTATGTGGATACCCCGGGTCTGCACATCGAAGAGAAGCGGGCCATCAACCGCCTGATGAACCGCGCCGCCACCAGCTCCCTGGGGGACGTGGCCATGGTGGTCTTCATGGTCGACGGCACCCACTGGACCAAGGACGACGAGATGGTGCTCGGCAAGTTGCGCCACCTGCACTGTCCCGTGGTGCTGGCGGTCAACAAGGTAGACAACGTCAAAGAGAAAGAAGATCTGCTGCCCCACCTGGAGTGGCTGGGCCAGCAGATGAACTTTGCCCACATCCTGCCCATCAGTGCCGAGAAGGGCACCAACGTGGAGAAGATCCGCGAATGGGCCAAGGATCTGCTGCCGGAGAACAACTTCTTCTTCCCGGAAGACTACGTGACCGACCGTTCGTCCCGCTTCATGGCCTCCGAGATCATCCGCGAGAAGCTGATGCGCTTCACCGGCGAGGAGCTGCCCTACTCGGTGACGGTGGAGATCGAGCGCTTCAAGGTGGAAGAGAACGGCCTTTACCACATCCACGGCCTGATCCTGGTCGAGCGCGATGGTCAGAAGAAGATGGTCATCGGCAACAAGGGCGAGAAGATCAAGACCATAGGTACTGAAGCGCGCCTCGACATGGAGCGCCTGTTCCAGAACAAGGTGCACCTGGAGCTGTGGGTCAAGGTCAAGTCCGGCTGGGCCGATGACGAGCGCGCCCTGCGGAGTCTCGGCTATGGCGACGACTAAAAACCTGTGCACGCGCTTACTGCGAGTCCGTGATCAAGGCTCATGTGCTGCTCGGAATCCTCACGTATATGTATACGCTCCGGTTCCTGCGCTGCTCTTTACCTTGCTGACGGCCTCTCGTGACAGAGCGTGGACAGGTTTTGAGAGGTAATGACGGATTGCTGAGTCCGGCTTTCGTCATCCACAGTCGGCCCTATCGGGAGACCAGCCAGCTGGTCGAGGTTTTCACCCAGGATAGTGGCCGATTTACCCTGGTGGCTCGCGGTTCTCGCGGGCCACGCTCCCCTCTGAAGGGGCTGCTGCAACCCTTCACCCTGCTCACCATGAGCTGGCGTGGCAAGGGGGATCTCAAGAACCTCGCCCAGGTCGAATGTCCGGATCACTCATTGCGACTCGGTGGCGACCGCCTCTTCTACGGCCTCTATCTCAACGAGCTGGTCTACTACCTGCTCGAAGCTCATACACCCTTCCCCGAGGTGTTTGATGCCTATGCCCGTGCCCTGATGGCGCTGGCGGATGGCGAGACGCCCGAGCTGCCCCTGCGCCGCTTCGAGTTCCTGCTGTTGCAGGCCTTGGGCTATGCGGTGGATTTCGAATATGCCGCCGACGACGACACCCCGATCCAGCCCGATCTGCTATACGGCTTCGAGCGGGAGCTCGGCTTTGTCGCTTGCGAGCGGGCGCCCGATCCCCGTACCCTGTTCCTCGGCGCCCACCTGCTGGCCTTCGCCGAGGGGCGATTCGATACCCCTCCCTTGCTGCAGGCGGCCAAGCGCTTCAGCCGGCTGGCGTTGCAGCCCTATCTGGGCAAGCGTCAACTGAAGAGCAGGGAGTTGTTTTTAAAACGTCGCAATAGCTTGGGTTAACCGTCCTGCGGCGTTACCCGGCACGGTAAGAATGTTACCTACGTCCGATTACGCTGCGCTAATCGAACCTACGAGCTGATATATGGATATCCGCGCGGTAGCCGCGCAGTCAACAGATGAAGAGTTTCAAGGAGTCCTCAATGAGTGAAATCTATCTGGGTGTGAACATCGACCATATCGCCACCCTGCGCAATGCCCGCGGCACCCAGTATCCGGATCCTGTCCAGGCCGCCTTCGTGGCCGAGCAGGCCGGTGCCGATGGCATTACGGTTCACCTGCGTGAAGATCGCCGCCATATCACCGACCGCGACGTGGAGATACTGCGCCAGACCATCCAGACCAGGATGAACCTGGAGATGGCGGTGACCGAGGAGATGATCGGCATCGCTTGCCGCATCAAGCCTCAGTTTGTCTGCCTGGTACCGGAGAAGCGCACCGAGGTGACCACTGAGGGCGGCCTGGACGTGGCCGGTCAGCTGGACAAGGTGACCGATGCGGTGACCCGCCTCGCCGCCGTCGGTGCCCAGGTGTCGCTCTTCATCGACGCCGACCCCATCCAGATCGATGCGGCCGCCGAGAGTGGTGCCCCCTTCATCGAGATCCACACCGGCCGCTATGCCGATGCCACCACGGATGCGGAGCGCAACGCCGAGTTCAAGCGCATCGCCGCTGGCGCCTCCTATGCCGCCGGCAAGGGCTTGAAGGTCAATGCCGGTCACGGCCTGCACTACCACAACGTCAAGGCCATCGCCGCAATTCCCGAGCTCTATGAGCTCAACATCGGCCACGCCATCATAGGCCGCGCCGCTTTCGACGGTCTGGCCAAGGCGGTCAGTGACATGCGCCTGCTGATGCAGGAAGCTCGTCAGGGGATCTGATCCCCCTGGAGATGAGACAGCAAGAGGGACGCCGCGGCGTCCCTCTTTCGTTGTCAGCAGATGTGCTCGTCTCAGCCCTGCTCGGGAAAGTAGCGCTCGAGCAAAGCCATAAGGATGGCCTGGCACTCTGCATCCGGTTCGCCGCTGACCAAGGCCGGGCGGAAGTGAAGCTGGAAGGCGCGCATCGCCGCGCGACTCTGCTCATCCCAGGCGCCGCTTGGCACAACCCCATAGCCGTAGCGGGCGAGCTGTTGCTGCCATTGCTGCGCATCCCAGGCGGGGAGTGGTGCCTGGCGCAGCTCGGCTACCCTGGCCTCGTCTGGCCAGGCGCCGACGCCATGGTGCAGGGCCAGCTCGCGCCAGGGGAAGTGGGGGCCGGGATCCTGCTTGCGTTCGGGGGCTATGTCGCTGTGGGCCAGCACCTGGGTGGGGGGAATGCGATAGCGATCGACCAGATCCCGGGCGAGAGCGCCGAGAGCGGCGATCTGGGCCTGAGTATAGGGTTGCCAGCGCCTCAGGTGGGCGGGCAGGGCTTCGTCTTCCGTGGGATAACCCAGGTTGACTATCTCGATGCCCAGCGAGCTGGCGTTGAGCCCGGCATACTGATGCCAGCGGCTGCGACCGGCATGCCAGGCGCGCTGGCTGTCGGGCACCAGCTGGTAAACGGGCAGCGGCCGCTCGTCGGTGTCGCGGGGGATCAGGTAGTGGGCACTCACCTTGTGTTCGGGTTTGGTCAGCAGGCGCAGGGAGCGAGCGTCATCCTCGTCTGTGTAGTGGAGGATCAGAAAGGCAATGCGCTCATTCTGGTTGGCGCTGACATGACGGGTGTTGAGCTGATAAGGCGCCGGTTGGCAGCCGCCTAGCCCCAGCAGGCAGAGTGACAGCAGTATGGTGCGGCATCTGCCTGGCCAGGGGGCACTGAAAAGAAGCGCTGGCCAGCGCGGCCTGCCGCCCAGGCGGAATGACGGGGGGCAGGTGCGCTGGCCCATGGCTCAGGCGCGCTGTCTGAGGGTGACGCGCGCGCGCGGGCTCATGGCGCTGTCCTGTACTTGGCGGTGAGGCCGATGAGGAAGTTGCGCAGGATCTGATCCCCGCAATCCTGATAGTGCTTGTGATCCTTGGCGCGGAACAGGGCGCTCAGCTCGGACTTGGATAGGTTGAAGTTGGCGAGCTTGAGGGTGCCCAGCATGTCCTCTTCCTTGTAGTCGAGGCCGATACGCAGCTTGCGCAGGATCAGGTTGTTGTTGATCCGGTTCGGTATCACCTGGGGCGGGGCATTTTCCCGCACACCGCGACGCACGGCGATGAAGCCGTCGAGGAACTGGCTCAGGGCCGAGTCCGGGCAGGCGGCATAGCCGGCTTCCTGCTCTTCCCCTTCCGCTGCCTCTTTCAGCAACCAGCTGTGGAGCTGGGCGTGATCGACGGTCAGGTTGCCCTTGGCAAACATCTCGACCATCTGATCGTTGCTGATGGTGAGGGCGTAGCGCAGGCGGCGCAGAATATCGTTGTTGGTCATGTTGACTCCTGTGGAAACGGCGCGATTTTACCATCTGCGGGCCCCGCAGTCAGAAAAAGCGCCTCACTCGGCCGGGGAGAGGTAGCGGGGAGCCTCCCGCCTCACCTGCTCCAGGGCATCTTGCAGCTCCAGCAGCTCGGGTTCGAGCTCGCTGACCGGCACGCCGTCGCGCAGCTGCTGCTCGAGCTGGGAGAGCAGGCGTTGCAGGCCGGGCACCCCCGAGTAGGCACAGCCGCCGTTGAGGCGATGGAGCTGGGCCAGCACCTCGGCATCCTCCACCTCCCCCGCCAGCGCCTCGTCCAGCATGGGCTCCACCTCGTCGAAGCTGGTCAGCAGCATGGTCAGCATCTCTTTGGCGAGATCCTCTTTGCCCGCCGCCTGACGCACCGCCAGGGTCCAGTCTATCTGCTGATCCCCCTGGTTCTGGTGGCGCCTGTGGGCGAAGTCGGTGATGAGCTGCGCCAGCATGCCCTCGTCGATGGGCTTGGCCAGGTAGTCGTCCATGCCCTGGCGGATCAGCCGCTCCCGCTCGCCCGGGATGGCGTGGGCGGTGACCGCGACTATGGGGGTCTCGGTGTTGAGGGAGTGATGGCGGATCGCCTGGGTGGCGCTGATGCCATCCATGACGGGCATCTGTATATCCATGAAGATGATGTCGAACGGCTGGCTCTGGGCCAGGTTGACAGCCTCCTTGCCGTTCTTGCATACCACCACCTCGGTCACCATCTCCTTGAGCATGGCGGCGATGAGCTTGAGGTTGGCGGCGTTGTCATCCACCGCCAGCACCTTGACGGCCTGTACCCGGTGGGGTGTCGGCGCGGGTAGCAGCGTGCGCCTGGCCGCCTCGGGGGAGAGCAGGGCGTGCAGCAGCTTGCGGTGGTTGATGGGCTTGGAGAGGCAGTGGACGGCGCCGTGGGCCAGCATGGCGTCATAGAGTGCCGGCTCGTGGCTGCTGAGCAGCACTATGGTATTCTGTTGCCCGCTGAGGCCATCGAGACGGGTGAGCACCTGTTGCGGGCTGTGCAGTGTGCTGCTACCGATGATCACCATGTCCTGGCTGCCCATCTCTGGCCAGTCGTCGGCCATGGTCAGGGACTGCACGTCCAGCTGCCATTCGGCCAGCAGGGAGAGCAGGGAGGCGTGGGTGAAGGGATCCGGCTCCAGCAGCCAGACCCGTTTGCCCAGGATGCGATCCAGCGGCAGCCGCTCGGTCTGGGGCAGGGGGGAGACATCCAGCTCCAGATTGAAGGAGAAGACGGAGCCCTTGCCAAGCTCGGACTCGAAACGGATCTGGCCTCCCATCTGCTGCACCAGCTTCTGGGTGATGACCAGGCCAAGCCCGGTGCCGCCATAGCGGCGGGAGATCGACGAGTCGGCCTGATTGAAGGCCTGGAACAGCTGGCGCTGCTGCTCCTCCGAGATGCCGATGCCGGTATCCCGGATGAGGACCCGCAGGCGAACCTTGCTGCCGTTGGGGGCCCCGGTCTGCTCGACGCGCACATCGACGTTGCCGCGCTCGGTGAACTTGATGGCGTTGCCGGCGAGGTTGGTCAGCACCTGTTGCAGGCGCATGGGGTCGCCGGTGAGGTAGTCCGGCACGGCGGCGTCTACCTGCAAGGAGAGCTCGAGTTGCTTGTCGTGGGCACTCGGTCCCAGCAGGTGCATGGTCTCGTTGAGGGTGTCCCGCAGGCTGAAGGGGATGTGCTCCAGCTGCAGCTTGCCCGCCTCCAGCTTGGAGAAGTCGAGGATGTCGTTGATGATGCCAAGCAGGTTGCGCGCCGACTTCTCTATGGTCTGCATGTAGTCGGTCTGGCTGGGGGTCAGGCTGGTCTTGAGCAACTGGCGGGTGAAGCCGATGACGCCGTTGAGCGGGGTGCGCAGCTCGTGGGACATGTTGGCCAGGAACTCGGATTTGACCCGTGCCGCCTCTTGTGCCCGTTTCTTCGCCATGTCGAGCTCGACGTTCTGGATCTCGATCTGCTCGAGCGTCTCTCGCAGATCCGAGGTCGCCTGATCGATGTTCTGCTGCATCTCCTCATGGTATTCGGAGAGCGCCTTGGCCATGGCGTTGATGCCGTTTTTGAGCATGTCCAGCTCGCCGGTCAGCTGGCCGCTGACCCGGGTATCGAGGCGCCCCTCCCTGATCCGGTGCACCGCCTGCACCATATCGGTGATGGGCTGGGTCACGCTCTTGACCAGACGGAAGCCGAACAGGGTGCTGATGGCCAGACCGATGAGCACTATGATCACCGCGAAGAAGGCGTCGCGATACTGCAGGACTATGGCCCTGTCGGTGGCGAGCTGCATGGAGATGTAGCCGATGACCGGCGGCTCCAGATCGCTCGGCAGGGGGAAGCCGTCCAGGCTGGTCTCGGCCTGGATGGGGGTGCGCAATATGATGTCATCGCCGTTGAAAGAGACGCTGGTCAGGGCCGGGATGGCGCTGCCGTCCGGCAGGCGCAGCTGGCTGAAGTCCCTGTGATAGTTGGAGGTGACGAACAGCTGGTTCTCCTGGGTGAAGACGGCGATGGACTTGATGAAGGGGGAGTTCTTGCGATGGGTCAGCCCGATCAGCCGCTTGAGGGATTCGCGACTGTGCTGGGTCATGCCGTATTCACTGGCGATGGCCAGGGGTTCTATGATGTTGATGCCCTGATCGATCAGGTTGTTTTCCAGCTGATGGTAGCGGTGGAAGGTGAAGTAACCGGCGATCAGGCCGCCGATGATCAGGGTTGGCAATATGGTAAATGCCAGTACACGGGCTCTGAGGCCGTACTTGGTCATGCTGATAAACCGCCGGCAAACATGATGAAGACCATAACCCCGGGGGCCTGTGGGCGCAGGGGAAGGGCTGGCAATACAGTCGATGTCACCGTAAGGGCGCTCAGGCCGTATCCTGTCATATCAATGGGCCACTTATGGTCAGATTGGGCAATGGGGCAGAGGCCGCAGCTCGGGCCCTCAGGCCGCATTTGGTCATACTATTATTCTTGTGGGACAATGGCCTGCTGCAGATTCCACAATCATGACATAGCCACCTATAGGCACCAAGTTTTATGGCCCAGTTTTTCAAGCCCCAAAAGAAATCAACCCAGCCCCAACGTATTGAATTTACGATAGACAGTCTGGACCACCACTGTGTCGGTGTCGGCCGTCATCAGGGCAAGGCCATCTTCGTCGAAGGGGCACTCCCCGGTGAGTTGATCAAGGCTCGCATCGTCGATGACAAGAAGCACTATGCCCACGCCGCCCTGCAACAGATAGTGACCCCGGCGGCCAATCGCATCGATCCCTTCTGCCCCCATTATCGCGAGTGCGGCGGTTGCAGTGCCCAGCACCTCGGCGAAGCGGATCAGCAGGCGGTCAAGGAGGCCGGGCTGGTCAGCCTGTTCGAGCGCCTTGGCAACATCAAGGCACCGGCGCTCGAGCCCGTGCTCAAGGGGGAGTCCCGCAGCTACCGCCGGGTCTGCCGTCTCGCCATCAAGTTTGACAAGAACGGTCGCTGCACTCGTGTGGGGTTCCGTCGCCGTCAATCCAATGACCTGGTGGAGGTGGCAGGCTGCCCCGTGCTGGCCGATCCCCTCTCTGCCCTCATCACCCCCCTGCGCGAGTGCCTCAATCGCTTGAAGAGCCAGCGCGAGCTGGGCCATGCCGAGCTCATCCAGGCCGAACAGGGCATCATGATGCTGCTGCGCCACACGGGTCGCCCCAACGAGGCGGATCGCGCCCTGCTGGTGGCGTTTGCCGAGGCCCAGGGGATAGACCTCTACCTTCAGGCGGCGGATGAGCGCATCGAACCCCTGCGCCAACAATTTCAGCCGAGCTACACCCTCGATGGCCTGTCTCTTGCATTCGCCCCAGGCGACTTCATTCAGGTCAACGGCCCCATCAACCAGAGCATGGTGACCCAGGCGTTGGCGTGGCTGGGGGCGACCAAGGACGACAAGGTGCTGGATCTCTTCTGCGGCATCGGCAACTTCACCCTGCCGCTGGCCCGTCAGGCTCGTGAAGTGGTGGGGGTCGAGGGGGAGCTCGCCATGGTGGCCCGTGCCGAGGAGAACGCCCGTCGCAACGGCATCGACAACGCCCGTTTCTACAAGGCGGATCTGAGCGGCGACATAGTCGGCATGTCCTGGGCGCGGGAAGGCTTCGATCTGGTGCTGCTGGATCCGGCCCGGCCCGGGGCGCTGGAAGTCATGAGCCACGTGGCGGCACTTTCGCCCAAGCGGGTGGTCTATGTTTCCTGTAACCCTGTCACCCTGGCCCGGGACAGCCAGGTGCTGGTGAAGGGGGGTTATCGACTGGCCCGCCTGGGGATGCTGGACATGTTCCCCCACACCGGCCATCTGGAGTCCATGGCGCTGTTTGAACGGGATTGAGCAGGCTGTTTTCAGATTGCCGGTGCTGCGTTTTGTCGGCCTTCCGATGCCGGTAGCGCTGTTTGAGCAGGGGTGATTAGGGTAATCTAGATCTGCAAAAATGGACCTGATGTGCGAGAGAAACCTGTTGCCGGGATCGGCAACATGCCTTGAAAACTCTTTCGTGCATCCCCATTTGAGGCAGTCATCAGCTGATGAGGGGATGGCAGAAAGCATCGGCTTTCCGGCCCCACAATTTTAAGGATTGATACCATGGTTGCGGTGCGCGAAATTCATTTGAAAGACAATTTCACTCTGGAGGAGTGGGTCAGCTCCCTCTCCTTAAGTGAAAGTGACAAGAATCAACTGCGAACCGTCTACCAGTATTGTCTGACGCTTGGCGACGAGGCGCTCACCAGCCGCCTGCTGGTGCGTGGGGTCGAGATGGTGGGCATACTGCTGATGCTCAGCATGGATCTCGCCACCCTCAAGTCGGCCATTCTCTATCCCTTCGTCGAAGCCGGTCTCATCAAGCAGGAGAAGGTGAACGAGGACTTCGGCCCCAAGATCGCCAAGCTGGTGGAAGGGGTGCTGGAGATGGAGGCCATCCGCTCCCTGCAGACCCTGCACCGCAGCGAGACCTCGCCGGAGCAGGTGGACAACGTGCGCCGCATGTTGCTCGCCATGGTGGAGGATGTGCGCGCCGTCGTCATCAAGCTGGCGGAGCGGATCGCCTGCCTGCGGGAGGCCAAGCTGGCGGATGAGGAGACCCGGGTGCTGATGGCCCAGGAGATCACCAACATCTATGCGCCCCTTGCCAACCGCCTCGGCATAGGTCAGCTCAAGTGGGAGCTCGAAGATCTCGCCTTCCGTTACCTGCACCCGGATACCTACAAGCAGATCGCCAAGCAGCTCGACGAGAAACGACTCGACCGGGAGCGCTACATCCGCGAGTTCGTGCAGTCCCTGCGCGATGCGCTGGCGGAGGCCGGGGTCGAGGCCGAAGTCTACGGCCGCCCGAAACACATCTACAGCATCTGGCGCAAGATGCAGAAGAAGCACCTCGAATTCAACGAGCTGTTCGACGTGCGCGCGGTGCGGGTGATCACCAAGCGGCTGCAGGATTGCTATGCGGCGCTTGGCATAGTTCACACCCATTTCCACCATATTCCCCGCGAGTTTGACGACTATGTCGCCAACCCCAAGCCCAACGGCTACCAGTCCATCCACACAGTGGTGGTGGGGGAGGAGGGGAAGACGGTGGAGATCCAGATCCGCACCGAGCAGATGCATCAGGATGCCGAACTCGGCGTCGCGGCTCACTGGCGCTACAAGGAAGGGGCTCAGGCCGCCGCCAAGACCAGCACCTTCGAAGACAAGATCGAGTGGCTGCGCAAGCTTCTCGCCTGGCAGGAGGATCTCTCCGAGAGCGGCTCCCTGCTGGACGATCTGCGCAGTCAGGTGTTCGAGGACAGAGTCTATGTGTTCACCCCCAAGGGGGACGTCATCGACCTGCCGGCGGGGGCCACTCCGCTCGATTTCGCCTATCACGTTCACAGCATGATCGGCCACCGCTGCATCGGGACCAAGGTGGATGGCCGCATAGTGCCCTTTACCTACACCCTGCAGACCGGCGATCAGGTGGAGGTGATCACCCAGAAGGAGCCGAACCCGAGCCGCGACTGGATGAACCCCAATGCGGGCTTCCTGCGCTCCAGCCGGGCGAGAGCCAAGGTGGCAACCTGGTTCAGAAAGCTGGACCGGGACAAGAACATCGCCGCCGGCAAGGAGCTGCTGGAGAAGGAGCTGGACAGGCACAACCTGACGCTCTCCAAGGTGGACAAGGTGGTGCTGGAGCGCTTCCATGCGGAGGAGCTGGAGGATCTGCTGGCCGGGATCGGCAGCGGCGATATCCGTATCAATCAGCTGCTCAACTACCTGGATACCCGCTACAACAAGCCGACGGCGGAGGAAGAAGACCGCCGCCTGCTGGAGAAGCTGGAGCAGAAGGCCAATGCGCCCTTCCGCCCCAAGGCCAAGGATCACATCGTGGTGGAAGGGGTCGGCAATCTGATGACCCACATTGCCCGCTGCTGCCAGCCCATCCCGGGGGACTCCATCCAGGGTTTCATCACCATGGGC
This sequence comes from Aeromonas sp. S16(2024), assembly GCF_041403065.1. Taxonomy (NCBI): domain Bacteria; kingdom Pseudomonadati; phylum Pseudomonadota; class Gammaproteobacteria; order Aeromonadales; family Aeromonadaceae; genus Aeromonas; species Aeromonas sp. S16(2024). Next base: position 114,744 of record NZ_JBGLQX010000013.1, read on the forward strand.
CGCGGCGTCTCCATCCACCGGGAAGATTGCGAGCAGCTGAAAGAGCTGTCACGCCGCAACCCGGAGCGACTGATCGACGCGGTCTGGGGGGAGAACTACTCCGGCGGCTATGGTCTCACCATCCGCATCCTCTCCAACGACAGATCCGGCCTGCTGCGGGACATCACGACCGTGCTGGCCAACGAGAAGATCAACGTCATGGGGGTGCGCTCGCGCTCCAACGTGCGCGAGCAGACCGCCGAGATCGACATGGAGCTGGAGATCTACAACATCAACGCCTTCAACCGGGCCTTGGCCAAGCTCAGCCAGCTCAACGACGTGATCAGCGCCAAGCGCCTCTGATACCCGATAAATAGTGACCGGCCCCCGTGGCCGGTTGTGCTTTATGACCCTTCTTGAACGAATCGAAAGCGAAGATCTCATGTCCCAACGTTACGACCTCCCTCAACTGCTCGACATCATGGCTCAACTGCGCTCCCCGGACGGGGGCTGCCCCTGGGATCTCAAGCAGAGCTTCCAGACAATAGTGCCCCACACCCTGGAGGAGGCCTATGAGGTTGCCGATGCCATCGAGACCCAGGATTGGGACGGATTGAAGGGAGAGCTTGGGGATCTGCTGTTCCAGGTGGTCTTCTACGCTCAGCTCGGCAAGGAGCAGGGGCTGTTCGATTTTGCCGACATCGTCGATGCGGTGAGCGAGAAACTCATTCGCCGTCATCCTCATGTGTTCTCCGATGCAGACCTCGGTGACGAGCAGGCGGTCAAGGTGAACTGGGAGGCGGAAAAAGCCAAGGAGCGGGCCGCGCTGGACAAGGAGAGCGTGCTCGATGACATCCCCCTCTCGCTGCCAGCCCTGACCCGCGCCGCCAAAATTCAGAAACGCTGCGCCACCGTCGGTTTCGACTGGAAGACGCTAGGGCCCGTGGTGGATAAGATCCACGAGGAGATCGAGGAGGTGATGGAAGAAGCGTTGATGGTCGACGTGGACGAGGCGCGGGTAAGCGACGAGCTCGGCGATCTGCTGTTTGCCACCGTCAATCTGGTGCGCCATCTGGGCAAGGATCCGGAGCAGGTGCTGCGGGGCGCCAACGCCAAGTTCGAACGCCGTTTTCGTCAGGTTGAGCAGTTTATTGCCGCGGAAGGGCTGAAAATGACCGATTGCACCCTGGAGAAGCTGGATGCAGCATGGGGTCGGGCCAAGGAAACCGAGCAAAGTTGATTTGGCGCAAGACGAGGGGGCGGCGAGCCTGATAGATTTTTGTTCATTGTTTGGGAGAGGGGGTTTTGGTATACTGTTTCCCCGTCCTGCTTCATCCCCGAAGCACCCCTTAAAATTCCCTAAACTTCTTTCAGGTTCAGCATGACGACAAAATATATTTTTGTAACTGGTGGCGTTGTTTCATCCCTCGGCAAAGGCATTGCCGCAGCTTCTCTGGCAGCCATTCTGGAAGCCCGTGGTCTGGATGTGACCATCATGAAACTGGACCCCTATATCAACGTGGATCCGGGCACCATGAGCCCGACCCAGCACGGTGAAGTGTTCGTAACCGAGGACGGGGCCGAGACCGATCTGGATCTGGGCCACTACGAGCGTTTCATCCGCACCAAGATGACCCGTCGCAACAACTTCACCACCGGCCGCATCTATGCCGACGTGCTGCGCAAAGAGCGTCGTGGTGACTATCTGGGCGCCACCATCCAGGTCATCCCGCACATCACCAACGCCATCAAGGAGCGGGTGATTGCCGGCGCCGAAGGCCATCAGGTGGCCATCGTCGAAGTGGGCGGTACCGTGGGCGACATCGAGTCCCTGCCGTTCCTCGAAGCCATTCGTCAGCTGGCTGCCGAAGTGAGCCGCGACAATGCCATGTTCATGCACCTGACCCTGGTGCCTTACCTGGCCGCAGCCGGCGAGGTGAAGACCAAGCCGACCCAGCACTCCGTCAAAGAGCTGCTCTCCATCGGGATCCAGCCAGACGTGCTGATCTGTCGCTCCGATCGCGCCATCCCGGCCAACGAGCGTGCCAAGATCGCCCTGTTCTGCAACGTGCCAGAGCGCGCCGTCATCTCCATGAAGGACGTCGACTCCATCTACAAGATCCCGGCGCTGCTCAAGTCCCAGAATCTGGATGACTACTTCATCGCCCGCTTCGGCCTGGAGTGCAAGGAAGCCGACTTGTCCGAGTGGGAGCAGGTGGTCTATGAAGAGGCCAACCCGACCGCAGAAGTGACCATCGGAATGGTCGGCAAGTATGTCTCCCTGCCGGATGCCTACAAGTCCGTCAACGAGGCGCTCAAGCACGGTGGTCTGAAGACCCGTCTCTCCGTCAACATCAAGTACATCGACTCCCAGGACATCGAGACCCGTGGCTCCGAGCTGCTGGAAGGTCTGGACGCCATCCTGGTGCCGGGTGGCTTCGGTGAGCGTGGCGTGGAAGGCAAGATCCTGGCCGCCCAGTATGCCCGCGAGAATAAGATCCCTTACTTGGGTATCTGTCTCGGCATGCAGGTTGCCATGATCGAATTCGCTCGCAACGTAGCGGGCATGGCCGGTGCTCACTCCTCCGAATTCAAGAAAGATTGCGCCTATCCGGTCGTCGGCCTCATCACCGAGTGGGTGGATGAAGAGGGCAACGTCGAGACTCGTACCGAGAAATCCGATCTGGGCGGCACTATGCGTCTGGGTTCCCAGCTCTGCCACCTGGTGGAAGGCTCCAAGGTGCGCCAGATGTACGGCAGCCCGACCATTTACGAGCGTCACCGTCACCGTTACGAGGTGAACAACAAGCTGCTGCCGCAGATCGAAGCGGCCGGTTTGAAGGTGACCGGTCTTTCCGCCGACAAGAAGCTGGTGGAAATTATCGAGATTCCGGATCACCCTTGGTTCGTGGCTGCGCAGTTCCACCCGGAGTTCACCTCGACTCCCCGTGATGGCCACGCCCTGTTCGCCGGTTTTGTGAAGGCGGCAGGCGAGTATCAGAAGCGTAATTTGAAGTAATTGAAAATAAATGCGGTTGGGGCTCTGTGCCGCAGCCGCTTTTTTTGGCATATTTTTGTTGTTTTTTTACGAAACCTGAGGAAATACACATGTCCAAGATCGTTAAAGTGATCGGTCGTGAAATCATCGACTCCCGTGGTAACCCGACCGTTGAGGCCGAAGTTCACTTGGAAGGTGGTTTTGTTGGTATGGCAGCCGCTCCGTCTGGCGCGTCCACCGGTTCCCGCGAAGCGCTGGAACTGCGTGACGGCGACAAGAGCCGTTTCCTGGGTAAAGGCGTGCTGAAAGCCCTCGAAGCCGTAAACGGCCCGATCGCTCAAGCTCTGCTGGGTAAAGATGCCAAGGACCAGGCTGCTATCGACCAGATCATGATCGACCTCGACGGCACCGAGAACAAATCCAAGTTTGGCGCTAACGCCATCCTGGCTGTTTCCCTGGCCAACGCCAAGGCCGCTGCTGCTGCCAAAGGCATGCCGCTGTATGCTCACATCGCCGAACTGAACGGCACTGCGGGTGTTTACTCCATGCCGCTGCCGATGATGAACATCATCAATGGTGGTGAGCACGCCGACAACAACGTCGACATCCAGGAGTTCATGATCCAGCCGGTTGGCGCCAAGACCCTGAAAGAAGCCGTTCGCATGGGTGCTGAAGTGTTCCACAACCTGGCCAAAGTGCTGAAGTCCAAGGGCTACAACACTGCTGTTGGTGACGAAGGTGGTTTCGCTCCCAACCTGAAATCCAACGCCGAAGCGCTGGAAGTGATCGCAGAAGCCGTTGCTGCTGCTGGCTATGTACTGGGTAAAGACATCACCCTGGCCATGGACTGCGCTGCTTCCGAGTTCTACGACGCCGAGAAGAAAGAGTACAACCTGAAAGGCGAAGGTCGTATCTTCACCTCCAACGAGTTCTCTGACTACCTGGCTGACCTGACCACCAAGTTCCCGATCGTCTCCATCGAAGATGGCCTGGACGAATCTGACTGGGACGGTTTCGCTTACCAGACCAAAGAGCTGGGCAAAAAGATCCAGATCGTGGGTGACGACCTGTTCGTAACCAACACCAAGATCCTGAAGCGCGGCATCGACAACGGCATCGCCAACTCCATCCTGATCAAGTTCAACCAGATCGGTTCCCTGACCGAAACTCTGGCTGCCATCAAGATGGCCAAAGACGCTGGTTACACTGCCGTCATCTCCCACCGTTCCGGTGAGACCGAAGACGCGACCATCGCCGACCTGGCCGTGGGTACCGCTGCTGGCCAGATCAAGACCGGTTCCATGAGCCGTTCTGACCGTGTTGCCAAGTACAACCAGCTGATCCGTATCGAAGAAGCCCTGGGTGCCAAGGCTCCATTCCGCGGTCTGAAAGAAGTAAAAGGCCAGTAATTACTGCCTGAAATTCTTAAGCTGTTGAAAAGCCCCGCCACTCTGGCGGGGCTTTTTTGTATTCGCCATCACCCCATTGTCAGGTCGGCCCCTGATTGGCGGCGGTTTTCGTGTGGTTGCCGTCAATCTGGCGTCAAGGCCGTCCTGGGGATAGCGCGGGTTTTTGACTCTCGTCTGCGTGGCCCCGCCATCTTTTTTATTCCCCCGGCCCGTCTGGCACACCGGCTTTCTTTTGTCTTGCCTGCGAATATGGGAAACTAGGCCGCTTGAAGGAGACTCAGTGCATGCGGCTACTCACTCTTATCCTGCTCCTCCTCTTGGGAGGGCTGCAATATGACTTCTGGCTGGGGAAAAACGGCCTATCCGATTATCGGGAGCTCTCCAATGCCATCGAGCGGCAACAGCAGGACAATCTGGTTCTCAAGGACCGCAACAACCTGATTTACCGGGAGATCGACGATCTGACCTCGGGCCTTGAGGCCATCGAGGAGCTGTCGCGCAACGATCTTGGCTACATCAAGCAGGGCGAGACCTTCTACCGGATCATTCCCAAAGACAAAGACCAAGCAACGGAGCCGGACGGCGTCCCCTACGATGACTGATTGCCACAGCGGGCTGACCGCCATAGTTCCGGCCGCCGGTATCGGCAGCCGCATGGGGGCCGACTGCCCCAAGCAGTACCTGACACTGGCAGGGAAGACCATCCTTGAGCATACGCTCGGCTGCTTATTGTCCCATCCAGCCATAGCCCGGGTGATAGTGGCGCTGGCGCCCCACGATGAGTGGTTCGAACAACTGGCCGTGGCGGCCGACCCGCGCATTCTGCGGGTCGAGGGGGGGAGCGAGCGCGCCTGTTCGGTGCTCAACGCCCTGCATGTGGCAGAAGGGAAGTGGGTGCTGGTGCACGACGCCGCCCGTCCCTGCCTGACCCTGGGGGATCTCGATGCCCTGATAGCCAGTGCCATGGTGTGCGATGGAGCCATCCTCGGCAGCCGGGTGCGGGACACCATGAAACGCACCGACGGGGCAGGCAACATAGTGGCCACCGTCGAGCGCGAACAGCTCTGGCATGCCCTGACGCCGCAGATGTTCCCCACCGGCACCCTGAAGCGGGCGCTGGAGGAGGGGTTGGCCCTGGGGGCCCTCATCACAGACGAAGCCTCCGCCATGGAGCGCGCCGGTTTTACCGTGAAGATGGTGGAGGGGCGTGCCGACAACATCAAGGTGACCCGACCGGAAGATCTCTCCCTGGCCGAGCTCTTTTTACAACAACAGAGTGCGCGCCAGCTGGTGCGACCCGATTCACCCGCAGAGGGGCAGCCATGATCCGCATTGGACAGGGTTTTGATGAGACAGATTTCTGTGTATTGAGGGGGGATCAGGCATGATGCGAATTGGACATGGTTTTGACGTGCACAAGTTTGGCGGGGTTGGCCCCTGCATGCTGGGTGGCGTCCCGGTACCCTATGAGCAGGGCCTGCTGGCCCACTCCGATGGCGACGTGGTGCTGCACGCGGTGAGCGATGCCCTGCTCGGCGCCATCGGTGCCGGCGATATCGGCCGCCACTTTCCCGATACCGCGGCCGAGTTCAAAGGGATCGACAGCCGCATCCTGCTGCGGGACGTCTTTGCCCGGGTACAGCAGGCGGGTTACGCCATCGGCAACCTGGATGTGACCATCATCGCCCAGGCCCCCAAGATGGCGCCCCATATCGCGGCCATGTGCGCCGTGCTGGCAGCCGATCTGCAATGTGATTTGAACCGGGTGAATGTCAAGGCGACCACCACAGAACAACTCGGGTTTACGGGGCGCAAGGAAGGGATCGCCACCGAAGCCGTCGTCTTACTGGTGAAACAATGATGCTGGAACAGCTGAGTTATCTGCACGGGGCGCCTGTCGCCCGCGGCATCCTCAAGGCCGAGGCCGCCGACTTCGTGGTGAATGAAGATCTCGGCTTCGAACCCTGCGGGGAAGGAGAGCACATCTTCGTGCGGGTGCGCAAAACCGGCGAAAACACCGCCTGGGTGGCGGGTCTGCTGGCCGATGCGGCCGGCGTCAATCGCAATGCGGTGACCTGGGCGGGCTTGAAGGATCGCCACGCGGTGACCGAGCAGTGGTTCGGTATTCACCTGCCGGGCAAGGGCGAGCCGGATCTCTCTGTCATCCAGAGCGACAGCATCCAGATCCTGCAGGCCAAGCGCCACAACAAGAAGCTGCGGGTTGGCTACCTCAAGGGCAACCACTTCATCCTGCGCCTCACCGGTCTGGAACAGGCAGACGATCTGGAAGCCCGGCTGCAGGCCATTGCCACTCAGGGCGTGCCCAACTACTACGGCGAGCAGCGCTTTGGCCGGGATGGCAACAACCTGGACGCGGCCAAGGCGATGTTTGCCGGCAAACGGATCAAGGATCGCAACAAGCGCTCCCTCTATCTTTCCGCCGCCCGCAGCATGCTGTTCAATGCCATCGTCAGCGCCCGCATCGAGCAGGGGCTGGCACACCAGCTGCTGGCCGGTGACTGCGTGATGCTCAAGGGGAGCCACTCCATCTTCAGTGAAGAGGTGCTGACCCCGGAGCTGGAGGCGCGCCTCGCCTCCGGCGACGTGCAGCTCACAGCCCCCCAGTGGGGCCGTGGCCGACTGGCGAGCCAGGGTGCCGCCGCCGAGTTTGAACAGGCGGTGCTGGCGCCTTACGCCGAATGGTGTGACGGGCTGGAGAAGGCCGGGCTGGATCAGGACAGACGTCCGCTGCTACTCAAGCCGGAGCAGATGAGCTGGCAGCAGGATGGCGAGGTGCTGACCCTCTCCTTCTTCCTGCCGGCCGGTGCCTTTGCCACCAGCGTGGTGCGCGAGTTAATGCAGGCCGAAGAGGCCGATCACGGTTTCAGGAACCCAACCGATGCGAATTCTGGTCAGTAATGACGATGGCGTACATGCCGAGGGCATTCGTGCCCTCAGCGAGGCGCTGACTGCCTGCGGCGAAGTCATTGTGGTGGCGCCGGATCGCAACCGCAGCGGTGCGAGTCACTCCCTGACGCTGGAAGTGCCGCTGCGGGTTACGCGCCTTGGCGAAACCGGCTTTAATGCCAGCGAGAGCTATGCGGTGAAGGGCACCCCGACCGACTGCGTACACCTGGCGGTCAACGAGCTGGTACGCCCGGAACCGGACATGGTGGTGGCCGGGATCAACCACGGCGCCAACCTGGGGGATGATGTCATCTACTCTGGGACGGTCGCGGCGGCCACCGAGGGGCGCCACCTCGGCTTCCCCTCCATCGCCATCTCCCTGGTAGGCAAGACCCACTTCGCCACGGCGGCCCACTACGCGGCCCTGCTGGTGAAGGGGCTGATGAAACACCCCCTGCCTGCCGATCAGATCCTCAACGTCAACGTGCCGGACCTGCCCCTTGAAGACATCAAGGGGATCAGGGTGACCCGCCTTGGCAACCGCCATCCCGCCGAGTCGGTGATCCGCAGCGAGGATCCCCGTGGTCAGCCCATCTACTGGATAGGCCCCCCCGGCAGCCAGCAAGATGCGGGAGATGGCACGGATTTCGCCGCCATCGAGCAGGGTTATGTCTCCATCACCCCGTTGACCATCGACATGACTGCCTATGACAGTCTGGCGAGTCTGGGTGCCTGGCTGGATCTGCAGGGATGACGTTGTGATAGTACAGCGCCTGTTGAATCAACTGATTGCCCAGGACATTCGTGATTTCCGCGTGCTCGCGGCGATTGCGAAAGTGCCGCGCCAGCTGTTTGTGGATGAAGCCATGGCCCACAAGGCCTGGGACAATACGGCCCTGCCCATCGGCCACGGCCAGACCATCTCCCAGCCCTACATAGTGGCGCGGATGACGGAGCTGCTGATCCAGAACGATCCGGCCCATGTGCTGGAGATCGGCACTGGCTCCGGTTATCAGACCGCAGTGCTGGCCCATCTGGTGGAGCATGTCTACACGGTGGAGCGGATCAAGTCGCTGCAGTTCCAGGCCCGGCGCCGACTGCGCCAGCTCGACCTGCACAATGTCTCTGCCAAGCACGGCAACGGCTGGCTGGGTTGGCCCAACAAGGGGCCGTTCGATGCCATCCTGGTGACGGCGGCGGCGAGCGAGGTGCCCAAGGCCCTGACCGATCAGCTGGCCGAAGGCGGGCGTCTGGTGCTGCCGGTGGGGGATAGCCAGCAGACTCTGCAGCTGATCGAGCGATCCGGCTCCCAGCTGACCAGCCGGATCCTGGAGCCGGTGCGTTTTGTTCCCCTGATTGACGGAGATGTGGAGTGAAGTTGTTTTCCCGTTTGTACGTACTGGTGATGCAGTGGGCCCGCCACAAGTACGCCCCCTGGTATCTCTCCATCACCGCCTTTATCGAGTCGGTATTCTGGCCGATCCCGGTGGACGTGATGCTGGCGCCGATGGCGCTCGCCAAGCCGCAGAAGGCGTGGCACTACGCCGGGTTGGCAACGACCTTTTCGGTGCTGGGCGCCCTGTTCGGTTACGCCCTGGGCTATGCCCTGTGGGAACCCGTGGTTCAGCCGCTGGTGGTCTCTGTCGGCTATGAAGACAAGATTGCACTGGCGGAGCAGTGGTTCACGCAGTGGGGGATCTGGGTGATTTTTATTGCCAGTTTCACGCCGATCCCCTACAAGGTGTTTACCGTCACGGCGGGCTTGCTCCATATGGCGCTGCTGCCTTTTATCGTGACCTCCCTCATCGGTCGGGGCATGCGCTTCTTTCTGGTCGCGGGCCTGATGCGGTGGGGAGGTGAGAAGATGGAGCGCAAGCTGATGCACTATGTGGATGTGCTCGGCTGGCTCTGTATTGGTTTGGCCGTTGCGGCCTATTTCTGGTTTAGTCGTTAAGGATCCACTATGCGTTCGCGTGTTTGGCAAGGAAGCAGTGTCGTCGTGTTGTCATGGCTGCTGCTTGCCTGCTCTTCCAGCAAGACTGCTGCCCCGGTACAGAGTCTCGGCAATGACCCCATTGCCTCGACCATCCCGACTCGTCAAAACATGGCCAATTCGGGCATGCAGGGTGGCAGTTACACAGTGGTGAAGGGGGATACCCTGTACTCCATCGCATTCCGTTCGGGCATGGATGTCGCATCCCTGGTCAGCCTCAACGGGATCAGCCCCCCCTACAACATCTATCCGGGCCAGCAGCTCCGGCTGGATGGCTCTTCCGGCGCCGTGGTCAGCACCGGCATGGCGATGAGCCGCCCTGTCACAAGCGGCAACGGCACCTATGAGGTGCGTCGTGGCGATACCCTGAGCAGCATAGGCCGCCAGTTCAATGTCTCCAATCAGACGCTGGCACAGCGCAACAACCTGCAGGCACCCTATTCGCTCCATGTTGGCCAGGTGCTCAACGTGGGCTCGAGTGCGGCGGCAGGCGGCCAGATGGTGGCGGCGACCACACCCGCGGTGACCAGCTCCGGACCCAAACCCATGGCGACGGCACCGGCAGGTACGACCACCCCATTTATTGCTCAGAAAACGATTGCTCCTGCATCGTCAACAGCATACGCTCAGGCGAAAGAACAAAAAAACATCAGTTCCCAGTCAACTCTCTCCTGGCATTGGCCAGCTAAGGGACGGATAGTCGAAGGCTTCTCCGTTGCAGAACAGGGCAACAAGGGCATCGACATCTCCGGCCAGAAGGGCCAGCCCGTTTACGCCGCCAGCGGCGGCAAAGTGGTCTACGCGGGCAGTGCACTCAGGGGTTACGGCAAGCTGATTATTCTCAAGCACAACGATGACTACCTCTCTGCTTATGCTCACAACGACGAGTTGAGGGTAAGAGAGGGAGACTCCGTCAAAGGCGGAGCCGTCATCGCCAACATGGGTAGCACGGATGCGCCGGATGTGCGCTTGCACTTTGAAATCCGGTACAAAGGCAAGTCAATCAACCCGATGGGCTATTTGCCAAAGCGTTAACCCAGAGAGCTAGGTCTTACTCTGGTTCAGGTCAGGGAGACATATCATGAGCCAAGAACAACTGGTAATGCAGGATGCAGAGTTAGAGTTCGACGAAGAGCTGGAGGCCCAGGAGGAAGAAGAGGTTCAGGAGGTTGCCGCCGAGGCTGAGGAGACCATCTCCGATGAACTCATGGTGCCGGAACTGAACAAGGTGATGGATGCCACCCAGCTCTATCTGGGGGAGATCGGCTTCTCCCCCCTGCTCACGGCTGAAGAGGAAGTCTATTACGCCCGTCGTGCCCTGCGCGGTGACAAAGCCGCGCGCAAGCGCATGATCGAATCCAACCTGCGTCTGGTGGTCAAGATTGCCCGGCGCTACAACAATCGCGGCTTGGTGCTGCTGGATCTCATCGAAGAGGGCAACCTCGGTCTCATCCGCGCGGTCGAGAAGTTCGACCCCGAGCGCGGCTTCCGTTTCTCCACCTATGCCACCTGGTGGATCCGCCAGACCATAGAGCGGGCCATCATGAACCAGACCCGCACCATCCGGCTGCCGATCCATGTGGTCAAGGAGCTGAACGTCTACCTGCGCACCGCGCGCGAACTCTCCCACCGTCTCGACCATGAACCCACCGCCGAAGACATCGCCTTCGCGCTGGATCGCTCGGTCGACGATGTGAACCGCATGCTCAAGCTCAACGAGAAGATCACCTCGGTGGATACCCCCATCGGCGGCGATCGCGACAAGGCCCTGCTCGACGTCCTGTCCGATGAGCGAGGCATGGGGCCAGAGCTGGAGTCTCAGGAAGATGACATGCGCAGCAGCATTGTCCACTGGCTGGAAGAGCTGAATCCCAAGCAGCGTGAGGTGCTTGCTCGCCGCTTCGGCCTGCTCGGTTATGAGCCGGCCACCCTGGAGGACGTGGGGGCCGAGATCGGTCTGACCCGGGAGCGGGTGCGCCAGATCCAGGTCGAGGGGTTGCGCCGCCTGCGGGAGATCCTGCTGGGGCAGGGGCTCTCTATCGAGGCCCTGTTTAGAACCAATTGATCCGAACCCGCTGACGGCTGTTATGCCGAGGACAGACACAACAAAGGGGCCAGAGGCTGTCTCTTATACAAAAATCCCCAAGCATCGCTTGGGGATTTTTTTGAACTTATCTCCCATTGCGTGATCTGAACCTTTCATCACTCTCCCTCTGGTTCTAACATGCCTTTCACTCAACCGGCGCAATGGGCGCAGGCACAGTTTGGTCACGCCAACCTCAACGACCCAAGACGCACCAGAAGGCTGGTTGCCCTCGCCACTGCCCTTGCTCACCAACCA